>CAYPNN010000091.1:3327-6412 GCA_964412065.1 uncultured Candidatus Bathyarchaeia archaeon | reverse complement strand
CCCATGTACAGGACGCCTCACGGCAACGATCTGTACAGGACCATATGCAGCGGGAGGACTGTGTCGGCGATGGTGGCTCAGCTGGAGCCGGGCCTCCCCCCAGGGATGCAGGTGATGTGGTACTGCATGAGCAGCCCCTGCGTAGGCGTTTTCATGCCGGTTTACGCCAACGTCTCGAAGGTGCCTGAGCCTTATATCACGGGGGAGGGACCCGAGAGCCCCTCGGGGTACGACGAGGAGTCCGCCTGGTGGGTCTACAAGATGCTGCAGCTTTCGGTGGATGAGGACTATGGCGTGCGTCAGCCGCTCGTCAGGGAGCGGTGGGACGAGATCTACGCCGCTGCCTCTTCCGAGGTGGAGGGGGTGAAGGGTGTTCTCCTGGGGCTTTACAGGGATGGTAAGGCAGCGGAGGCTAGGGAGCTGATGGATAAGCTTGTGGAGGCGAGGCTGATGGAGTGCTACGAGGTGGCGGTGAAGGCAGTGAACGGGTTTAGGGGCGTCGAGGAGCCGGAACAGGTGGAGGCTGTGGAGGAGGACGAGGATAAGACGCTCGTCTACATCGGCGTCGCGGGGCTCATGCTGTTGATCGGCGGCGTACTCGTCGTCTACATCATGAAGGTTGGGGGTAGAACGTTGATGTTGTTAGAGGCTGCTTGCTGTGTTCACTTTTTGACGGTGGTCTCAGCAAGCCCTCCATTCCGTAGATTCTCCTCGTAACTCCACGGATTCATGACTTGGCGCAGCGTAAGTGCTCGAACCATTTTAATGGGAAGGGTTAGGCGCGTAAGCTTAAGAAAAGATGAAGCGGCATTAACAGCAGGGGGCCATGACATGCCCGGTATCTACGTAGGCGAAACATGGATCGAGTGCAGGCTGGTGTTGTTCGACCTAGACGGCACACTAGTAGACAAGGAGTTCAGGAACAGGTCGCTGGCGAAGGCAAGGTACGAGGAGGTGTCTAGGCTGGCGGGAGCCGCGGCTGCCCAGAGGTGGGCCGAGTTCTCGGGCGTAGACGAGGAGTTCAACGTGGATGAAAGAGGGCCGCTGTCCAAGGCGCCTAGAAGAGAGGACCTGACGGTCGCCACGACGGCCATCTGGCTCCAAGGCTTAAACTGGTTCAGGGCAAAGGAGCTTGCAGCCCAAGCCTACGAGGCAGCCGACCGGATGCAGAGTAGACGGTACAGGCCCGAGCTCATCGAGGGGGCCGAGAAGATGCTGAGGAGCCTGAAGGGGGCTGGCCTGACGCTGGGCATAGCGACGAACGGCAGTGGGAGGACGGCCCGCGAGATCATGGGGGCCGTCGGCGTCGAGGAGCTGTTCGACTTCTACATCGGGGCGGACGAGGTCGCCGAGGGGAAGCCTGCGCCGGACATGATCACCGCTGCCTGCGAGCGGCTCGGGGTCTCCCCCGGGGATGCCGTCTATGTGGGGGATGAAGCAGTCGACGCGCTGGCGGGTGAAGCAGCCGGGGTGAAAGGAACCATACTGGTTAACCCTGAATGGGATGCAGCGCAGCACTCACGCCTAGTGCTGAATTCGGTGGCCGACATCAAGATCAAATAACTGAGGTGATGGTTTTAGCGTGGCGGAAGGTGTCCACCAGATATTTTATTCGCCGTATTCTGTATTATAGATACAGATCTGAAATATATATCCAATAATCAAATTTTTAATAAATTTATGCCATTATTTCATCGATATTCGCACAGGAAACAAAGTATAAATGCTAGTTATATTATTTTTTAGCAAAATCAGTGCTATAACTTGGAAAGATCGTTCCAGATCGTTCCAAAGGGTTCTTCATATAATAGAAACATATCAAAATATACCAGTGCAGCCACAATGAGGACTAAGCTAATCACTATGGTTCTATTACTGCTCCTAGTAGCTGCACCGTATGCCCCGATGGTATACGCTGGAGGAGCCAACTACGGCGATGAAGACGGCAATTTCGATTACACAATCGAAGTATACGAAAAGATAAAAGAAGCCGCGGAGGCGAGGCGGGACGAACTTCTATACCTCTTAGAATTGGAGCTTCCGTCAGACCTTCTAGAAAAACTGGAGGAAGCGATGTATGCCATGGACGAGGCTGAGGAAATGGTGGACACCAGGGAGGCCACGGAACAGTACCTGTACGCTTTGAAACAGTTCAGGAACGTTTGGCAGAATTACCTCAACGATAAACCAGAGGTGGCCAAGGAAAGCTTCGAAGAGATAGATGAAAGCGACAAACCTTCCCCCGAGGAGACGGAGCCTCCGGAGGGGCTTGAGGAGGAGATTAAGGTTGCGCAGGAGAAGCGCCTGATCAAGATACAGGAAGAAATCCAAGAGAAGATCGCCACGATCGGCGAACACGTCGACGAGCTGAAAGACTACCTGTCCAAAGAAGACTCGAAGGTGTTGGAGAATGCCATAGAGAACGAGGAAAAGAAACTCGAGAACATCATGGATAAAGTCAGCAAGGGCGAATACGATGACGCCATAGACGAGCTGATCGTAACGAGGTTCGGGATAGAGGACGACGTCGACGAGATGGAGGACAAGGAAGCGGCCGAGACTCTGAAGACGGTGGAGAAACTCCAGTCCCAGGTCCAGAAGACAGAGGAGCAGAAACAGAAAAAGACCGAAGGGGGAGAGGACGCCTCCGAAGAAGACAGCGTCATAAAGAAGTTCGTTAATGAAATCTATAAAATTAAGAACGAGTTCAAGCGCAAGTCAGAGTTAAAGTTAGAGAGATTCAGGAAGCTGGACAGATACACGAGGCGTGAAAAAGAAAACGATGACGACGATAAAGAATTATATAAAATAGTAGATATGGTAACTGAGGAAGAGGAAAAAGCTGAAGAAGAGCTAGAGAAGGAAGAAGATAAAATAGAGAAAGAAGAGGAAAAAGCTGAAGAAGAGCTAGAGAAGGAAGAAGATAAAATAGAGAAAGAAGAGGAAAAAGCTGAAGAAGAGATAATAGAAGAAGAAACTGAAGAAGAAGAGATAATAGAAGAAGAAGAAACTGAAGAAGAAGAAACTGAAGAAGAAGAAGAAATAATAGAAGAAGAAACTGAAGAAGAAGAAACTGAAGAAGAAG
>CAYPNN010000091.1:0-3227 GCA_964412065.1 uncultured Candidatus Bathyarchaeia archaeon | reverse complement strand
AGAAGAAGAAACTGAAGAAGAAGAAATAATAGAAGAAGAAACTGAAGAAGAAGAAATAGAGAAAGATTTAGAGAAGGAAGAAGATAAAATAGAGAAAGAAGAAAAGAAGGATAATAAATAATATAATGTTTTTTAAAATCCATAAATAGAGTCGAGAACTTAAATTTTTTAGTCAAACACCACATTAGTTTTATATAATTTATACAATAAATCTAATGTCATGGTCTCCGACGAGAACCCTGGTTACATACTTCGAGTAAGCACAGACGACTGGGCAGAACAAATCTTCGAGATAAAGAAGTACTACTCAGGGATCACGAGGAACTGGAAACGGGGCACGCCCATCCTACTGGCGAAGAAGACGGAGGCCGGCGACAGCTTCCTAGGATACGGCATCACGGATAAGGTGGAGATGCTCTGGGAGATGAGCCCAGAGGAAGAGAACTACTGCAGGGAGAACAACTGGAGATGCGCCCTCACACTGAAACCCCTGATACGCTTCAAGAAACCCTACCCCATAAAAGAGACGTTTCTTGCAGACGACCCACGCAAGGGCAGTTTCCTACATGGAGCCATGCTCATGGAGGGGCGGGTAGACGAGATACTAGAACAGGCAGAAGACTACCAGGAATAACAATAAAGATATTCATCGATCATAAAAGACCCAGCAATGGGGTACATCTCGGCGGTACTAGGCAGAAAGGGACAAGACGTAACCATCCACCTCAAAAAGATGCTTAGAGCCACTGGAGGCCCCACGCCTTCTTTATTCGGCATCGCCTCACCGGAGACTGGAGAGTTCTTTGATAGATCCCTCGAGTCCATGCCCTGCATGGGCTCATCATTGATAGCATACAAGTCCTCGTGTATCGCAGCTTTTCTGCGGCAGCCCATCCTGCAGATGTCCAGAGCCCTGGTTTTCGATGGCTTGATGTTCGACGCCGTTGAGCCGGATATTCTCCATGTGGCCGAACTGTTGAGAAGCGAAGTCGTGGAAGGGATGCGGAAGCTGGTCTCAGATGGGGGTGGCGCTTTCTCAGCCGCCGCGATAGATGATGCCAAGATTTTCTTGGCGAGAGATGTCGCAGGCACGGTTCCCCTATACCACGGAGGCGACGACGAAGTCATGGCCGCCGCCTCAAACATGAAGACGTTGATGGCGATAGGATTGAAGCCAGCCCCCGTCATACCAGGGACCCTGATGGAACTTTCGAAGGAAGGCTGCAGGAAAACAGAAGTCAAGAGGATCACGAAGCCACAGAGGTCGAGGCAGCGTGAAAGCCAGTGCATCGAGACGCTCCACGGACTGCTCACCGAGGTATCAGAGAACATCGTGAGGAAAACACGAGGAGGAGCCGTCGCCTTCTCAGGAGGCATCGACAGCACCCTGACAGCCCACTACCTGAGAGAGGCCGGCGGCGACATAGGCCTCGTCTGCGTGGGCGTCGGAGACCAAAAGGAATACAGGGAGGCGCGGAGATCAGCAGAAGCCCTGAGCCTGGACGCGGAGATACATCCCTTCACCAAGGACGAACTCGAGAGCAAACTCGACGAAATAATACTGAGCGTAGAGGACGCGGATCCCATGAAGATAGGCGTAGCGGCGCCCCTGTACTTCGCCGCACAACAAGCCGTAGGGATGGGACACGCAACCATGTTCTCGGGTAACGGCAGCGACGAGCTCTTCGGTGGCTACCACAAGTACATGACGCAGTGGCTGACGGAAGGAGAGAAGGTTACGGATACCATGTACAGGGATGTGGTGAAGTCCTGGAGAGACAACTACGACAGGGACAGCAAGACCTGTAATGACCTTGGCATGCGGCTCGTGTTACCCTTCGCTGACGCCAGAATAATCGAGTTCGGGTTGGGAGTCCCGGTGGAGTACAAGCTCCCGCAAAACATCGAGGAACCTAGAAAGACCATCCTTAGGAGGCTAGCTAAAAAGCTCGGGTTCCCGGCGGAGGTAAGCGACAGGCCGAAGAAGGCGGCGCAGTACTCCACAGGGGTCCACAGGGCCTTGAATAGGATAGCTAAGAGCAGAGGCTTGAGCCTACCCGAATTCCTGAGAAGAAGACACGAGGAGCTGTTCAACAATAGACACTAAGGTTAACGCTATAATCATAAAACTCACCGAGGCTTACCCTAGACTGCTGGAGACACCGCCGAGGCAGGACCCGTTCCGTACACTAATAGGATGCATCCTGTCCCATCGCACAAGAGACAGCAACTCAGAGAAGGCCGCGGAGACGCTCTTCTCCCGCGCCTCGACGCCCGGCGACATCTTGAGGCTACGCCGGGAGGAACTCCATGATCTCATACGCTGCTCAGGCTTCTACCGTCAGAAGGCCGAGTATATTACGGGAACTTGCAGAGCGTTGATGGAGCGTTACGAAGGCGTCGTTCCGAGGGATAGGGAGACGCTCCGAACTCTCCCAGGGATAGGCCCAAAGACGGCGGACATAGTGCTGACACACTGCTTCGGCGATGAGGCGATACCGGTTGACATCCACGTCTCCAGGGTCTCCAGGCGGCTTGGCCTTGCGTCAATGGGCGCCAGCCCAGAGCTGGTCCAGAGTACACTGCACACACTCATACCGCGGGGCAATTACCTGTTCTACGATCGCTCAATCGTACGCCTTGGGAAAGAATATTGCAGGAAGACGAATCCCCTGTGCGGCGAGTGCCCGCTCAGGGATTGTTGCGAATACCAGAAACAACTAGCATAGAGTTATGATTCCTTTAGCTAGGTCGTCGCAGAACTCTGCGAGGTGGTCGAACTCGTAGCCTATTATCTCTTCTATCTGAGGCGTCAACGTCTTTAGATCCATGTCTTGCTCGGGGATTATCTGGGCAGATACCACGGTGGGTTCGTTTATGGGGAGCCCGATCCTGCTCAGGAGCCAGACGTACGTCTCCCTTACGCCGGGCACGTCGGCTATTATCCTGTCGGCTATCCTGTAGCTCAGCGCGTTGTATATCTTGCCCACGTGGCTCACAGGGTTCTTGCCGGCGGCGGCCTCGCTGCTCATGGGTCTGTTCAGCGGTATCACGCCGACGACGTTGTTACCACGCCCCACCTGGCCACTGTCCCCCGCCTCCGCGCTTGTGCCCGTGACCGTTAGGTAGAGGCCGTCGATGCCGCGCCCCTCAACGTCCAGAGCGTTGAGGTCGATGGTCACCTCGTCGCCGGCCGCCAGCGTGAAGTCGGCCGGCGGCACGATGCC
>CAYPNN010000090.1:0-6491 GCA_964412065.1 uncultured Candidatus Bathyarchaeia archaeon | reverse complement strand
CCCAGCGTCTCCTCGGATTCCCACCGTATTGCACTGACGTCCACCGTGAATCCGCCCTCATAATCATAGTTGCCGGGGGGAGGAGTAGTTGAGCCGGGTCCCTCGACGGCTATGTTGAGAGAATATGTCTCGTCTCTTTCCCTCCAATACTCGATGTTCCCACCGATGACCGTCATCCAGATCTTTGTCCTCATCAGATCCATGGGCTGGATTTCGAAGGGGTCTTCGGTGAGAACAACGAGGTCCGCGTACTTTCCCGGAGTTATGCTTCCCGTAACGTCTTCCTGGAACGTGGTGTAGGCTGCATCGATGGTCATCAGACGAAGTGCCTCTTCCACGCTCAGTCTCTGTGAGGCCATCCACTCTGGTACAGGCGTCCTCCAGCGCAGCCCTATGCGCGTCACAGAGGTGTATAGACCAGAGATCGGTGGGGACCCGAACCAGCAGTATGGGTAATCCGAGCTTGCCGCGCACGGCGTACCCGAATCAAGCAGGTCTCTCCACCGGCCGTTCCACTCCGCTCGCTCGGCGCCAATAAGATCGATGTTATCTTGAACGAAGTCAGAGGAAGCCCAGTTGTTCTGGAACGAAGCCACTATGCCCTTCGCCGCCATCCTTTCAATCAGGTCATCGCTGATGAAGTATAGATGCTCGATGCGGTGACGATGGTCTTCATTTGTTTCGTCCCCGAGCGCCGTCTCGTACGCCGTCAATACTTGGTCGATGGCTGCGTCACCCATGGCGTGGATGGCTATCTGGTAACCCGCTGCGTGCGCTTCGCTCACAAGTTGATTAAGCTCGTCCTGTGTGAAGTACAGCGTCCCATAGTTACTCGGGTCGTTTACGTAGGGGTCCCGCATCGCCGCCGTCCCCCCAGATACCCCTCCATCGGCGAACATCTTGACGCCCAGTACACGGACCATGGGGCTGAGCATTTCACCCGGGGCGTAATCCGTGTACCATTCCGTCCATCTTTCGTGCTGCCAGCTGAGTCTGAGATACAGGTTCACCCTCAACCTGATTTTTCCCTCCTGGTCTAGAGCAAGTATCTCGTCGATCAGCTCGGGATACGTGAACAGCTGTGTAATGGTCGTGTACCCGTTCCTTATCGCCATCTCGACGGCTTCCTCCATTGAATCCACCTCCACCAAATCATTCAACCGGTGATCATGAACATCGATGAACCCGGGGAGAAGGGTCCTACCCTCTAAATCAATGACCTCGGTATCCGCCCCCGAATACTCTAGTATATCTTCATCGCTCCCGACGTCAACGATGACGCCGTCTCTAACAACAACTGCCTCTGCTTGGGGCAGCTCGTCGTCCATGGTATACACGACGCCGTTGTAATAGATCTGTTCATAAACGCTGTGGGATGTAAACGTCAGACGTTGATTGTCTGAGAAGTAATCATATTCGTCCTGTGTGAAGACGATGGCCTCGTGCTCGCCTTCAGTGATTGTCTTGCTAAGCTCGAAGTGTCTATACCCCTCAGCGTCTACCCCAGTAAACGTCATCTCCTGCGGCGGTTCGCCGTCGACACTGAGGTAAGACTGCAATGTGTCAGTGTAAGGGTCGAGAACCCGAACCTCGAACGTGGCCGTTGATCCACTCATCACTGAGCCCTCAGCTGGGTTGATGTACTCTATTTGAACAGGTTCCGGCATGAAGGGCTGCATGTAACGCCCGATCGCATCAACGTAGTCGGTGCCATATGATTCGTCTGAAGGCTGGAAAGGCACAGAAGTTGGGTCGATGGGCTGGCCCGGCTCAACCTGCGTCCCCTCGTGCCACTCGTTCCATGTCTGAATCATGTAGAAAGAGCAATCGCTGGCGCTGAGGGTGCTTAGAGCCTGATCGAACTCCGAGACGCTTCTCCCGAGCCTTGGGCCCTCGTCGACAAAACAGAAACCTGGCGACACGAACGCGGAGTAGCTTCCCTGCTGCTCGTACCGCATCGCGGGGGCGTATTGATGCCAACAGTCAGAGCAGTGGCTATAGTCTGTATATCCTCCGAACACCTTTAGCACGGTGTAGACGTTCCCGAGTCTGCTCCTCACTTCGTTCCATTTCTCAGCGTACTCGACGCCGTCCATGCCGTCTGCCCAGACGAACACGACCATCTTGCCGTCTATCTTGAAGTAGTAAGGGCTGTCCCCGTAATTTTCAGCGACGTAGGTAATGTCATCGCATATCTCGTCGACGGATGGGTCTCCGTACCCCTCAGACTCGTAGTATATGCACCACTTCAGGTCTCTGTAGGGGCAACCGGGGCTTGTCATGACCTCGTTCAATATTATATCGAACGCCTCGTCGGTGTAGTCATCGACGCCCCACCATGACGACACCGAGACCCTTATTCCCGCCGTCTTCATGAGACCCAGCTGCCAGTTGATGGTCGAAACGTCTTTGCTGTCGTACAGCTCTGTGCTGGGGTCAAACACGTCGGGCTCCGGATCGGGTAAGTAGTTAGACGACCAGCTATCCGGCGGATTGGTCTCGAAGTCTCCCCAGTGCATGTTTTCACCGTACCATGGGTAGAAGAACGTGGTGACGTACGGCTCCGGCAAGGGATGATTTAACCGCGTCTGGGTTCTGGGCACGATGAAGGAGTCCAGTATCGCTCCCTCTAAGGTTAAGACCGTTACATGGACGTTTTCTGCGTCAACCTCGACGTTACAGTAGTGATACGTGCTGACGGCGACGTCTCCGTCCTGCCAAATGGGTGGGTTTGAGTCCACCCCCGCGAGCTCCGCCCCGCCTCCACCGGTGGTCACATACTGAATGCCATCTCGCAACGTGTGATAATATAGGTGGTCGTGACCCGTGAACACAAGGTCGACTCCCTCATCGATGAAGAGGTCATGAAGCTCGGCTCTTATCGTCTCAGCCTCCGCCCATCTGTCGGGTCTATCCTCACGAACAGAATACGGTGGACGGTGAAAAGTCACTATAATGAAATCGTTTAAAGAGTAATCCAGAAGGTCCGTGGTTAGCCACGACCTCTGATCCGTTGAGAGGGTGAAGGTCTGGCTTCCACCCTCCACGTCATCGAAATAGTCCTCAGTGTTAAGGAATACAAAGTGTATCCCACCGTAGTCAAAGGAATAGTACAGCTCGTTCTCTCCAGGATCATCGATCACTGAGGAGTAGTCGAAGTAATCCTGGTAGGTGGCAAAGTCTTCTTCATAAACATAATATTCTTCAGTGTATTTCTCGTGGTTTCCCACTGCCCCATAGATTGGGATGTCCCGCAGTTTTATGGGAGTGATGGAATCATCGAAATAGGTCCAATGAGAGGCGACCCCACCGGCTACAACCATGTCACCCGTATGAATGATGAACTCCGGGTCATGTGTAAGGAAAGCATCGATCACGTCGTCATGTATAGGAGAGTCTCCTGCTGCCCCTACGTCAGCCCTGGTGTCACCGTAGGCAATGAAATTGTAGTCAGACTGTGCACTGTATAATTGAACGATGTATGGCAGCTGCAGAAACGCTAATAATGTGATTAAGATTAAACGGTATCTGTTGTAAAAATTCATGGTAGACAAAAAGAGGGATTAAGTTATTTAATCCTTTTAAAAAACGACTAGAATGCATCTATGCATCTTCCTTGAACGGTACATCAATACACATCCGTTTAGCTAAAAGTACTAGTTTGGATGCTGGTTTGAAATATATATAATTCTTCATCTTAATTGACTGAGTGATCTGTATCCCACGAAGAATACTGGCTGAAGATCTGGGTTCTCTCCTCGAACTCTCTCATCATCTTCGATACGTTGGAGACGAAGTAGCCTAGATTAAACGTCGAGACCGCGGCACAGGATATCAACGTCAACTGGTAGGTATTCGTCAACGACAACTCTGGGAAACTGACGTTACCAAGTATCTGGGGGTTCATGGCTGCACCCACCACGCAGCATATCAATACGACTCCGATTATGAACACCTTCATCAAGACGTCGTCATTCGCACCGAGAAGAACCGAGAAATAAGAATAGTGGATGATCAATCGAGTTTAATCTTCACGAACTAAGCTATATCATCGAGAGTATATGAGACTATTTTGGAAGCCCGTGAACTCTTCCATACCTCCATCTTCTCTACCTCGCGGCGGAGCAGCCCGTACGGCGAGTTGCTTCCCATCAGTATCCTGTGCGTCCCCACGGGCTGCACCGCTACATAGACGGCATGCTAACCGTCGGCTTCCCACCGCTTTTAGGTTCATATTACGTCAACCCGAGTAGACGTCGATGAACATGAGTAGAAGCCCGATAAGTATAACCACAAACCAAGCCTGTCCTAGTACGCTGCCTTCCCTCAGGCTTATGCGAACGCTGTGATGGCCTACACCCCCCATGGCTAGGAGGGCTAGCCCTAGGAGAATCGTGGCCACTCCGACGAGGAATATGGGTCTCATCAAGCCACACCTCCTAGGGGCAGTATAAAGGGGTTAAGCACGTCCCTGTAGAGGGCGTGGGTGGACGTGGAAAACCTAATCCGCCTTAACCGTTACAGCTCCCACAGCTGACGGAGGCCGGCACATCTATAGAGAGTGGGTTAATGGATGGAGGTCAGCCTGACTTGTAGTTCGCGTAGAGGTCTATGAACGCCAGGCCGACGACCACGTTGAGGGCGGCGTCCAGCAGAGCCGAGACGAACGGCACGTAGCTGATCACGAACGACCCTACGATCGACACCAGAAGAATCAGCAGAACGTCCCCCAGGTCAGCCCTCAGAACGTCTAGTGACTTTGAGACCGCGTCCGTTATGCCCGTCTCGTCCATGACCATGATCACGAACATCAGTATGACCACTGGGATCAGTATTATCGTGACCGACATCAGCCCGCCCACTATGGCAGCGACGATGAACTCCAAGATCCTGCCCGTGACGTAGTTGACGCTCTCGCCAAGGTCCAGCGCCTCTTCCTGGTAGGCGTCCCGCGACATGTCGATGGACGCGAAGTTGAGCACGAAAGTTATTATCGACGCCGCTATCGAGAGCAGCGCCGCCGTGTACCCCATAGAGCCCATGGTGGCCCAGTAGATGACGGCCCCGATCACGCCCGCCAACACGGCGGGCACGAACACCATCGGCTGTGAAGCCGCGACGTTGAAGCCGACGGTCAGGTGCTCCACGTAGCTCCTCTTCTCCCCGCCAGCTGCCGAGGGCCCCTTCTCATCAGCCGCCGAGGGCTCCTCCTCACCCGGATCCAGACTCGCCCCGCAGGTGGTGCAGAACTTTGACCCTTTAATGATCTCGTCACCACAATGTGGACAATACTTTTTCTTCTCCGACACAACCATTCCCCCGCTAAGTAATTTTACGATATTATATAAACAATTTATCTTCGTCTCCAATGATCCCGGAGACGACCCTGTATCTATACGCCGCAACCAGACCTCAAGAAAGTCATCTACGTGCTTTGAAGTTGAACTGTCGGAGGTAAGTTGAGAAGAGAAAAGATAGGACGCTTAGCCCCAGGAAAGCCGCCGTAAGCAACCCGCCGAAACCCCACGCCGCGGCGGACCCCATCAACGAACCGATTGAAACCAGCAGCAGCGCCCTATGCAGCTTGGCTCCGAGACGGATCAGGTCCCTGATCCCTAGTAGCTTCTTCCTCCACGTCTCCGTCGCATACTTCACCGCTTCCCTATGAAGCCTGAAAAGTTCTTCACGGTAGGCGTAGGCACCGTCCTCATTGACCCTAGTGACGATGTCGCCGTCTGCCTCGATGACGGTCACCGCCAACACCGTTGACGGCGTCACCGTATACACCTTTATGCTATCGAAGACCCTCATATGGCTCGAAACTTCCTGCCTCCCAGCAGGGGTGAAGAACTTTTCTCGGAGCGCCCCCAATCTCTCAAATAGCCCCAAGTCGCTAGGTGCGACGAGGGAGGAAAGGCTCGACTCGAAATCGTGGACCATCTTCTCAACCAGTCGTCCACTCAACGCATCCAGCGAAGGAAGCTCTATCAATATGTTCTCACAGCCGTCGAGGTGGACCGACAGCCTGCTCTCGTCAACGCTGAACGAGTCGATGTACGTCAACCAGGGTTCCTCGAAGAGACAGGGGTTGGAGCGTTCATCATGGCTCAGACAGTGGATAACAGGTCCTTGAGGTCGCTGGCTATGTCCACCAGCGTAGTTATGAAGGTCCTCCAGTTCTCCATCGCCATGGCGACGTTCTCCTCGTGTATCTGCAATATCCTCTCATCCAGCTCCACAGCGTTACCCTCCTGATCCACAACGGGGAGCTTGACGATGATGTCGCCGTCGATCTCTATGATCGTCTTGGCTGCTATCCCCTCCTCCTTTATGTCGAAGACTTCAGTCCCGGTGGACTTCTTCACGATGGTTGTGACCGAGCCCGTGGTCGTGACCACCGTCAGGGTGCCCAGATCCTCACTCACGGCCTTGAACACCTCGACGAGCTTCCTACCGAACTCGCTGAAAACGTCCCTCACGTTGAACTCACT
>CAYPNN010000089.1:0-6588 GCA_964412065.1 uncultured Candidatus Bathyarchaeia archaeon | reverse complement strand
CACAGCCGTCATGGGGCTCCCTGTGCCGTTCCTGCCCATACACGTGCTGTGGGTTAACCTAGTGACCGACGGGCTGCCCGCGGTCGCCCTGAGCATCGACCCAGCGGACCCAGACATCATGAGGTACCCTCCGCGCGACCCCAAGGAGGACATGTTGAGGCGTTTCTGGAGGTTCATCCTCTTCTCCGCCCTGGTGGACTTCATCAGCGACTTCATACCCTTCTTCTACACATACATCACATTGGTTCAAGCCGACGTGGACTTCGAGCTCGCAGCCGCCACTGCCAGGACCGTCGCCTTCACGAGCATCGTGTTCTTCGAGTTCCTCTTGGCCTATCAGTGCAGAAGCGAGACCAAGCACATTTTCCAGCTTGGCTGGAGTGGCGTCACTGCCAACAAGATGCTCTTCGTCTCGGTGGTGGTCGGCGTGGGCCTGCAATTCCTGATACTCTACGTGCCGTTCCTAAACGAGGCGTTCTACGTGGTGCCCCTGACGCCGTTCCAGCTCCTCTACTGTTTCGCAGGCAGTCTGACGGCGTTCTTGATACTGCCTCAGAGACTCATCCCGAAACGGATTTATGCAGAGCGCAGAAAAGGGTAGACACGCGTCTTTTACCCCACACTTTTTTATATATTTAAAGCCGATTATTGGCGGTATCAGTCAACTAATGGAGTGGATACGTGGAATGGTAGACGCATGGCTGGTCGCGCCAGCATCATCGATAGTATCGATCCTGATAGGGCTATTCTTGTTCAAGCACGTGAACGAAAAGGACGCCGGGACGGACCGGATGAAGCAGATCGCCGGATGGATCCAGGAGGGCTCCAGGTCGTTCCTGAAGACTGAGTACACGTACCTAGGAGTCTTCGTCGTCGTCATGGCCGTAATACTCTCCGCGGCACTCGGCCTCAAGATCGGTGTAACCTATGTATTCGGCACCATCATGTCAGGCCTCGCCGGCATCATCGGGATGGAGATCGCCGTCAAGGCGAACGTCAGGACCGCGAACGCGGCTAAGAAGGGAGGCCTCTCCGAGGCTTTCCCAATTGCTTTCCGAGGCGGAGCCGTCATGGGCCTCATGGTGGTAGGGCTCGCCCTGTTCGGCATAAGCGTCATCTACTGGCTCACGAAGGACCCCGAGATCGTCCTCGGCATGAGCATCGGCGCCAGCACACTCACGCTCTTCATGAAGGCTGGCGGCGGCATCTACACCAAGACAGCGGACATATCCGCGGACCTCGTCGGCAAGGTCGAGCTCAGCATCCCGGAGGACGACCCCCGTAACCCCGCCGTCATCGCTGACAACGTGGGCGACAACGTGGGCGACTGCGCCGGATCTGGGGCGGACCTCTTCGACTCCTATGTGGCGGCCATCATGGCGGCGATGATTCTGGGTGGAACCATGCCGATCCTGTACCTTGAGGCCGTGCCACTCGTCTACGCGGGGCTCGGCATACTGGCGTCCATCCTGGGTATCGCGATCGTCAGAGTGGAAAAGGGCGGCGACCCTGGTAAGGCGCTTAACATGGGAACCTACGTGACGGCTCTCGCGTTCGCCGTGTTAACCTACGGCGCTACCGTCATGCTCGGCTACGACGTGAAGATCTGGTACTGCAACATAGTTGGTCTCGCGACCGGCGTCGTCATCGGCGTGACCAGCGACTACTACACCTCCATCAACAGGGCGCCCGCCAAGAAGACCGCCGAGTCGAGCCAGACGGGCGCGGCCATCACCATACTGACCGGCTTCAGCTACGGCCTCATCAGCTGCTTCCCTGCCTTCCTCGGGATAGGCATCGGGTCAGCCATCGCGTACACCCTCTACGGGGTCTACGGCGTCGGGATCGCGGCTGTCGGGATGCTCAGCATCGCCGGCATCATCATCGCGGGCGACGCCTACGGTCCTATCGGCGACAACTCGAAGGGCATCGCCGAGATGTCCGACCTCGGCGAGGAGATCGTGGACATCACCGACGAGATCGACGCCGCGGGCAACACCACCAAAGCCATCACGAAGGGGTTCGCCATAGGCGCGGCCGGCCTCACGGCCCTGGCTCTGCTAGCGTCCTACCAGGAGATAGTGAAGAGGATCGTAGGGACCACGGTGGTGTTCGACCTCATGGACCCGCTGGTCATGATGGGGATCTTCGTCGGCATGAGCGTCCCCGTAATATTCTCGGCCATGATCATCCTCGGGGTCTCTAAGAACGCTTACAGGATGATCGAGGAGATACGCCGCCAGTTCAGGGAGATCCCGGGCCTCATGGAGGGCACGGGCACACCCGAGTACGGCAAGTGCATCAACATCGCCACCAAGGGCGCCCTCACCGAGCTGCTGCCCCTAATAGTGTTCTCGATCCTGGCGACCCTCGTTATGGGCTTCGTCGCGGGGATAAGGGCTCTGGCTGGCTACCTGAGCGGAGCCATATTCAGCGGCTTCTTCCTGGCCATACTCATGGCGAACGCGGGGGGCCTATGGGACAACGCCAAGAAGTACATCGAGTCAGGCTACCTCGGAGGAAAGGGCTCGGACGCCCACAAGGCGGCTGTGATAGGCGACACCGTGGGCGACCCCTTCAAGGACACGGCGGGGCCTTCGCTGAACACGCTGGTGACCGTCATCAGCCAGATCGCGTCACTGTTCGCGCCCCTCTTCATAGCGTACGCGCTGCTGGGCCTCTGAGGAGCCCGGCGCGTCTCTCCATTTTCGGGCGCCGTCTATACCTTTATTAATCTGAACCATTCATCTTTGATAGCCCATCGAGGATAATAATCAATGTACAGGCATCTCAAGGAGGCGTGGAAGCGGCCCGACGACAGCTACGTAGGCGAGGTGATGAAGAGCAGGGCCATAGTGTGGCGCAGGCAGCCGTCCATCGTCAGGGTCGAGAAGCCGACGCGGCTGGACAGGGCCAGGAGCCTGGGCTACAAGGCCAAGAAGGGCTTCGTCGTGGTCCGCGCCCGTGTTCGCAGGGGCGGCAGGCGTAAGCCTAGGCCGGTTCTCGGGCGCAGGCAGAAGCGTATGGGCGTCACGAAGTTTACTCCTGCGAAGAGCAAGAGGCTCATGGCTGAGGAGCGGGCTGCCCGGAAGTATCCTAACCTCGAGGTGTTGAACAGTTACTGGGTCTGGCAGGACGGCCAATACAAGTGGTTCGAGATAGTCATGGTGGACCCGAGCCACCCGGCGATCAAGTCCGACAGGGACGTTGGCTGGATAGCCGGCAGAAAATAGCTGCTGCAAGTTTTTTCGTGACCTGCTACGGGTCAGATCAGAATTTTTTTATTCGTATGTCTGTCTGGCGTAGCCGCCTTTCATAGGTCTGCGGTTCATGATGGATACCTCCCACTCCATCTTGAAGACTAGGCGGATGTAGTTGAGGAGCCCCATCTTCTTGATCCTGCGCACGCTGTAGTGGATGACCATGTCTCCGAGGAGGCGGACTTTGCCTTTCTTCTTGATTCGTTTGAACAGCTCGGTGTCGTCGGCGTAGGCGAGAGGGAGATAGCCGCCCGACTCGAGGAACGTTGCTCTTCTGAACGCCGAGTTGGCTCCGCAGAGATGATACTTACCGAAGACGCCGAAGACGACTAAGAGGACGTTGCTGAGCCAGAAGAGTGTCTCGTAGACGAGCTTCTCTGCTCCTGTCACGTCGCCCCAGTCGCTGGGGTCCAGGAACCCCGTGACGGCTGCTACGTCGTCTTCGAACCCATTGAGAGCGGCTTCCAGCCATCCCGGGTAAGGCTGGCAGTCGGCGTCCGTGGTGGCGACGATGGGGGCCTCTGCCACGTGGAAGCCGTCGTTTCTGGCTCCTCCGACTCCCAGGCTGGTCTGGATTATGACCCTGTCGGCGAGCTTCTCGGCAATCTCCCGGGTCCTGTCCTGGCTGTCCCCGTCCACGACTATTATCTCGATGTTCTCTCGGGGGACGGTCTGGCCGTGAAGCGAGTTAAGGCACTTCTCGATGTTCTTCTCCTCGTTGTACGTGGGGACCACGACGCTTATCAGCGGCTCAGGGCTTCGGCTGCCCTTTTCCCTGACTGTATCGCCTTGTCCATGTTGTGATACTCCCACTCGCCGAACCTCCCCATGGGTGTGATGCGGTTACCTTCAAGGTACCTGTGTATAATGTTAACGTTTTTCCTGTGGTCCAGGTCGTAGATGACGTAGGCGTACCTGAAGTCTGCCGCCGTGCAGGTATCCACCTCTTCATGGGCGTCGATGAGGCCGGCCTTCACGAGGTCCTCGAGTACGCGTTCCTTGGTCTCCTCGACGTCCACCCGGTCCCTGTATGTCACCTCTACGAGGATGCTGCTCCTCCCCTCCGGCGTCGTCTCTGGGCTGAAGTTCATGGGGAAGCTGATCCTGTTGAACACGAGGTCAGCCTCGGGGAAGTAGAGCCAGTGTTTGTTGGTAATCCGGGGCCGTTTTACTCCCACCATTACGCAGACCAGGGAGTTGTGCGCCAGCCTCCCCGCTGCCCTGTGCACCTCCTCGGGGGCGTCGTCGATCATCTTGACGACCTCGGGGAGCGGCAGCGACGAGAGGACACGGTCTGACTCTACCTCTCTCAGTTTGCCGTCCTTCTCGTAGACTACCTTGACCCCGTCTCCGTGGGGCTTCAGCTCGGTGGCTGTGGAGCCCAGCGAGACGTTCAGGCCCCTGGATATCTGGTTGGCGAGGGCGCCGATACCGCCACGCCTCGGGTACCAGAAGACGGCGTTGGGCCCGAAGTCCTTGTCCTGTCTTCCCTCGGCTCCCCGTCTCATCTCGACGACGCTGGGGGAGGGGACGCGGCCAGCGATCCAGCCGGTGTCCATCTCCTCTAGAGGGTGCTTCCATGTCTTCAGGTTGTAGGGCACCATGTAGTGCCTGGCGATTCCGTCGCCGAATGTGGAGCGTATCCACTCCATGAAGTTCCGGGGCTCCCCCTGCCTCCGGTCTATGACTCCCTGGATGCACTCGTCTATGACGCTCCTCGGCAGGGGGCATAGGTTGGCCTCGAAGGGGTACTTGACGTAGGTGCCCATCATGTAGATGTGGGCTCTGCGCTCGTGGGTCTGGAGGTTGTCGCCGAGGAGCCTGAAGAAGAGGCCCCTAGTGTACTCGTCCCTTGTGAAGAGGATGTGGGGGGCGTAGTCGAACACGTAGCCGTCTATGTTCACGCTCCTGCAGAGGCCGCCCACCGCCCGTTCCTTCTCGAGGATCACATAGCCGTCTTTCAAGTGGTACGCTGCGCTCAGCCCCGAGAGCCCCGCGCCGAGTATCGTTATCATGGTGGTCAGCCAAGGAACTTGATGAGCTTCTCGGCCACTATGGTGCTGTTGCCCAGCTGGGCCTCGACGCTGCCGGCTCCCATGTGGGGGGTGCACACCACGTTGGCTCGCCCCACCAGCTCGGGGTCGGGGTCAGGCTCGGACTCGAAGACGTCGAGAGCCGCCCCGGCGACCTTCCCAGAGTCCAGCGCGGCCTTGAGGGCGGACTCGTCCACGATGCCTCCCCGGGCGGCGTTGACTATGTAGACGCCGTCCCTCATCTTCTCGAACTGCTGTGCGCTGATCATGTGCCTCGTCTGGGGCAGCAGGGGCACATGGACCGTGATGAACTCGCTCTCCGCGAGCAACGTTTCAAAGTCCACGTCCTTGGCGCCGATCTCCTCCACGAAGCGCCGGAGCCTGTCCATGAGGACATCATAAGCCAGCACCTCCATGCCGAGGGCTCCGGCTTTCTTGCCTACCATGTAGCCGATGCGGCCGAACCCGACGACGCCGAGGGTCCTGCCGCTTAGCTCGATGCCTGTGAGCCTGTTCTTCTCCCACCTGCCCTGCTTCATCGTCGAGTCGGCGACGCTGATGCGCCTCGCCATGCTGAGCATGAGGCCTATGACCAGCTCGGCGACGGCGTTGCAAGGCGCCTCGGGGCTGTTGAACACCTCCACTCCCTTCTCCTTGGCGTACCCGGTGTCGATGTTGTCGAGACCGACGCCGGCGCGCGCAATGGCCTTGAGGCTGGCTGCCTTCTCCAGCACTTGGGCTGTGAGCTTTGTGCGGCTCCTAACGACTATGGCTTCGTAGCCTCCGATGACCTCCTTGAGCTCCTCGGCTGTGATGTCGGTCCTAAGGTCCACTTTGAAGCCGGCGTCTCTGAGCATCTTTACCCCCTCGTCGGCGATGGGGTCCGATATGAGGACTTTGACCACGTCTTTCACCTATCTTCGGCCCTTGGCCGACACTATCTGGATCACATCGTTGTTCTCTAGGATATAGGTGTCGCCGAGGCGTCTCTTGGTGCGGGCGTCGACGGCGTAGATGAAGCCCTCGGCGAGCTCGGAGTGTATCTCCGCCGCGAACTGTTTGGCGGTGGTGCCCCTTGGGACGAGGAAGCAGTCGGGGAGCACCCGGCCCCTGTGGTCGGTGAGCTTCTCGGCGTCCTCGACGGGGTAGACGGCGATCATGTCGAGGAGGCTGAAGAACGCCTGGTTGATGGTGTTCTGGAGGCCCGTGCCTCCCCACTTGTCGAAGACCTTCCCCTTTATCCTGTCGAGGGCTCTGCGCTGTCCGTCGGTCAGCTTCTCGGGAGACGCGACCTC
>CAYPNN010000088.1:0-6674 GCA_964412065.1 uncultured Candidatus Bathyarchaeia archaeon | reverse complement strand
CCTGCTGATGTCCGAGGTCTCGGAGCCGGGCTTCAGGAACGTGGCCCAGGGCCTCTACATGACTTCGATGGGCCTCGGCTTCACTCTGGGCCCCCTCGTCGGAGGCTTCGCCGCCAAGCTCGTCGGCCCAAGCCTCAGCTTCAAGATCAGCAGCGGGTTCGCCGTCCTCGGGCTTCTGCTCCTGTTGATGGTCAAGGAGGAAAGGATGAAGGAGAGCGGCAGTACTGGGCCCCGAACGGGGCTCATCGGGCTCGTCAGAGACCCGAGGATAATCGCGTCTGGTGTGGCCAACTTCGTCAACTCTGTGATGTTCAACGCCGTCACCCTGTTCTTCCCCGTGTACGGCTCAGACATCGGGTTAGACGAGGCGGAGGTAGGCATCGGGCTCACATCGAGGGGCCTAGCCAGCACCGCGGTGAGGCTCCCAGTTGGCTCGCTCACCAGACGAATCAAGGCGCTGAACCTGATGGCCGCAGGGCTGCTGCTATCGGCGGCGACGATGTTCACGGTCTCCAACTCTTCGGGGCTGATGCTTGTGAGCGTCTTGATGGGGGTTCAAGGCGTAGCCTACGGAGTCTACCTCACCTCGGGAAACGTATACGTGTCAGAGGAGGCGCCCAGAGAACGTAAGGCCACAGCCATGGCCGTCTACAGCATGTTCGGGAACATCGGCGGCATCGTAGGCCCAGCGGTGTTGGGTGTGATAGCTGAGAGGATAGGGGCGGGAGGCGCCTTACAGTTCTCGGCAGCCGCTGCTGTAATCGGCGTTGCTTTGGCAATGGCACTTGCCCAGAGGGACGCCGGGTCACCTGATCTGGCTTCTTAGCACCTCGAAGGCCTTGGAGGCGTCCTCCTCCCTGAGGATGAGGCTTGCCTCGTCGCCGCTGAAGAACGCGTCCACCAGGTGCACGCCGTTCCTGAAGAGGAGGTCGCTGAGGAGGGCTATCCTGTCGTACCGGTCGTCTCCCTGAGCCATGGATACGTTTAGCTCGGTATACCCTTCCCTTATCTCCGGCTCGTACTGCCACAGGTCTTGCATGATCTGGGTCATGGCCTCGGATGTGGTGACTATCTTGAGGCTCTCAGGGAACTGGTAGAACCTTAGCTTGAGGCCCTGGCCCTGCAGCTCCGTGAGCTGCTTGACTATATCC
Source organism: uncultured Candidatus Bathyarchaeia archaeon (assembly GCA_964412065.1). Taxonomy (GTDB): domain Archaea; phylum Thermoproteota; class Bathyarchaeia; order TCS64; family TCS64; genus RBG-16-57-9. Next base: position 5,523 of record CAYPNN010000088.1, on the reverse strand, counting down.
ACCTGCTCCCTCCGCGACGCCCTGAGGGTCACGTCCTTTATGTCGGTTTCCAGGTTCAGCCGTGAACCGTGGAGGGCCCCCCTGTGCTCCAGGGGCTGAGCCTCTAAGGCTTCACGTGAGAAACGCATTATCGCTGTGACTATGGTGTTGGAGTCGACTTCGCTGCCCGCCAGGCTCTCCACCTCGTCCTGTATGTATCGTGCGGCGGCGCTGTAGTTCACGACCTGCATGCGGATGCCTCGGTAGAGGTAGGGGTTCCTGGTGATTATGACCCTGACCGCCTCCTGCACTGAGCTCCGTTTGGTGGACATCATTCCTTAATGAAAAACTGCTCCATATAAGAATTTATGACATCCGGTCAGGTATACGGCAATATCGGCGGCTTATGTATAACACACCATTAAAATGTCAGATATATGACATTTTGACATAAAGTTTATATCGGGGCGTGCTCCAGAGAACCCCAGCGAATAATAATGTCTTGGATAAACGATGACTTCGATAAGATCATCGAGAGGATGTTTAAACGGTTCGGGATGGACCCGACCATGGACCCGAACGATCCCGACGTCAAGACGTGGAGCTACGGCTACACGATGACGATGGGGCCTGACGGCAAGCCAGTGGTCAGGGAGTTCGGCACCGGGCTCCCCCAGACAGAGTTCACACTAGAGGAGCCCACGACGATGGAGACCCTGAGCCAGGTAGACGTAGACAGGGAGAACGGCAGAGTGAGGCTCCTAGTCGAGATGCCTGGCGTCACGAAGGAGTCCATCAATATCAAGGCGACGGATAGCCTTGTGAGGATATCCGCTGGAAACGAGACCAAGGACTACGACACCGAGATACCCCTCGACGCAGAGGTGGACCCTGGCTCGGCTAAAGCCACCTACAACAACGGCGTGCTCGACCTCACCTTCAAGCTGGTCAAGGCACCCGAGGACGATGGAGTCGACGTCGAAGTAGAGTAAACGAGGAAGAACTTTCATGGATGAAATCATTTTAAGAGTAGCAGAGGCTCCGCCGAACCTAGTTGGCAGGGGCATAGCCGTGCTGGACCCCCACGTCATGGATGACCAGGGGTGGCAGAGCGGCGACGTAGTGGAGATCAAAGGGACGCGTAAGACGTACGCCAAGGCGTGGTCGGGCCAGACGGTCGAGTACGGCCGGGGATTAATCAGGATCGACGGCATGACACGGAACAACGCGGGGACAGGCATCGACGACAGGGTGGAGGTCAGACGCGTAGAGGCGCGGCAGGCGTCCAGGCTCACCCTGTACCCCACAGAGCCTCTCCGCATCGTCGGAGGGGAGAGGTACCTGGCCCAGCTGCTGGAGGGCAGGGTCGTCAGCCAGGGCTCCGTCATCACCGTAAACATAATGGGCAGGAGGGTCGACCTAGTCGTCACCCAGGCCCAGCCCAGGGCCGACGCCGTCATAGTCAGCCAGGGCACTCAGATCGTCTTCACGGACAAGGCGCCCCGCCAGTCCATGGGCAACATACCCAAGGTCACGTACGAGGACATCGGCGGCTTGGACAGGGAGATCGCGAAGGTCAGGGAGATGATAGAGCTGCCTCTGAAGCACCCGGAGCTCTTCGAGCGTCTAGGCGTGGAGGCGCCCAAGGGCGTGCTGCTGCACGGCCCCCCGGGCACAGGGAAGACTCTGCTGGCGAAGGCTGTGGCAAACGAGACCAACGCCAGCTTCTACCACATAGGCGGCCCCGAGATAATGAGCAAGTTCTACGGCGAGTCCGAGGAGCGGCTCAGGGAGGTATTCAAGGAGGCCCATGAGAACGCGCCCAGCATCATCTTCATCGACGAGATCGACAGCATAGCCCCTAAACGGGAGGAGGTCAGCGGCGACGTCGAGAAACGCATCGTCTCGCAGCTCCTCACCATCATGGACGGCCTCGAGAGCCGCGGAAAGATCGTGGTGATAGGCGCCACCAACAGAGTCAACGCGCTGGACCCGGCGCTCCGCCGCCCCGGCCGCTTCGACAGGGAGATCGAGATAGGGCTCCCCGACAGGAAGGGCAGGCTCCAGATACTGCACATACACACCCGAGGCATGCCTGTCTCCGAGGACGTGGAGCTGCAGGACTTCGCGGACAGGACCCACGGCTTCGTGGGCGCAGACCTGGAGGCACTCGCCAAGGAGGCGGCCATGGGCGCCCTCAGGAGGGTGCTCCCGGAGATAAACCTCGAGGAGAGCAGCGTCCCAGCCGAGATACTAGACAAGATCAGCGTCACCATGAAGGACTTCGAGGACGCCCTCAGGGAGGTGCACCCGAGCACCATGAGGGAGGTCCTCGTTGAGAGCCCCAACGTCCACTGGGACGACGTCGGAGGCCTGGATGAGACCAAGGAGGAGCTCAGGGAGGCGATAGAGTGGCCCCTCAAGTACAGGGCCATATTCGACCACGCCTCCGTCGAGCCCCCGAAGGGCATAATGCTCTACGGTCCATCCGGCTCTGGTAAGACACTCGTCGCCAAGGCGGTGGCCACGGAGAGCGGGGTCAACTTCATCAGCGTCAAGGGACCGGAGCTACTCAGCAAGTGGGTGGGGGAGTCAGAGCGAGGCGTGCGTGAGGTGTTCAGGAAGGCCAGGCAGGCGGCGCCCTGCATCGTCTTCTTCGACGAGGTGGACAGCATCGTGCCGCCGAGGGGCAGGGACGTGGGCACCAACGTGACGGAGCGGGTCGTGAGCCAGATACTCACCGAGCTGGATGGCCTGGACGCCCTCAAGGACGTGGTGGTCATCGCGGCTACCAACCGCCCCGACATGGTGGACCCTGCGCTGATGCGGCCGGGCAGGATAGACAGGATGCTACACATACCCAACCCAGACCTCGACGCCAGGAAGGAGATAATCAAGATACACACCAGGAACAAGCCCCTCGCCGACGACGTAGACATAGATGAGCTCGCGGAGCAGATGGAGAACTACAGCGGCGCAGACATCGCCGCCATATGCGGCGCGGCGAGCATGGCGGCCATCAACGAGCACCTGACGAAGTACAGTGACCCCAAGATGGCCGAGGAGCACAAGGACGAGCTGGAGATAACCATGGCTCACTTCGACGCGGCCTTCCAGAAGGTGAAGACCAGCAGCTACCAGAAGGCCACCATCTACTGGGACAGCCAGAGGAACGCCCCGTCCACCAACATAATCTAACTCTTATCATATCTTCTAGGCGAGGAACAGTATCAGCAACACGGACACGATGCCTGTGAGGTAGACGCCGTCGAAGGTGCCGGCGCCACCGATGCTCACGACAGGGCCCACGCCGGCCACCCTGTGCAGGTTCATGAGGTCGGCCCCCATCAACGCGCCGAGCGTGCCGCCGACGTACGCTATCTGAGCGGGGCACGTCACCGGGCTAAGGTGGTTGATGAGCATCACGACGAAGGCCGTCATGGTAGGCGGCCCCCAGGCGGGAGTGGTTATCCCGAGTCCCTCAACGATCTGAGCGTTCTGGTGCGTGCTAATAGTCACGACCACTAGGACCACCAGAGCCTTCAGGTAGGTCATCAAGGGGTTGATGGAACAGGCAGGTATGGAGTATATCAGGAGATACAAGGAGATCAGGGCCGGTATGATGGCTCCGCCCAGGTTTATCATGACGAGCGTCTGCCTTGGGCCCACAGCGACCTCGGGGATCATCCAGGTGACGCCGAAGGCGTCCACCTCCTCCTTGTAGGTGACAGGCTTCTCGGATTCGAGGATGGCAAGCGGTAGATTCACATAGCTGCCTATGAGGCTCAGAAGAGCCACTGCCCAGAAATACTCCTGAGGGATGCCTAGGGTCTCGACCAGGAGGCCGCGGAAGAAGCTGAGGAACCACGAGGCGACGGTGAAGAGGACGAAGAAAAGGAACGCCATGTAGAGCAGGTTGAAAGGCTTGTAGATCAGGCCCTTGATGTTCCGCAACATCTCTACATATTACCTGAAGTTCTTGAATAAAATAGTTCCAAAGACGCAGTCAGATAGGTATATTAATCGTCTCATTGTTCATAGAGCCGGGTGTTCAAGGTGCCTATTAGACAGCCGATAGTCTGCATGCTGGGCCACGTGGACACGGGGAAGACCAGCCTCCTCGACAAGATCAGGGGCACAGCCGTACAGGCAAGGGAGGCAGGCGGCCTCACCCAGCAGATAGGAGCCAGCTACTTCCCGTTCGACACGCTCGTCGCCATTACCCGTCAGCTGATGCAGAACGTCAACATAGACGTCAAGGTACCCGGACTCCTGGTCGTGGACACCCCGGGGCACGAAGCCTTCGCCAACCTGAGAAGCAGGGGGGGCAGCGTAGCCGACATCGCCATCCTGGTGGTCGACGCGATGCATGGCTTCGAGAACCAGACCTATGAATCCTTGAGCATCCTCAAGTCAAGGAAGGTGCCCTTCATAATAGCGGCGAACAAGATCGACAGGATCGATGGCTGGGCCTCAGAGGAAAACAGGCCGTTCATGAAGGCATACAACGCCCAATCAAAATGGGTGAAAGAAGACCTCGACAACAGGCTCTACAACATGATGGGCACCCTCAGCCGGGAGGGCCTCAGCAGCGAGCGCTTCGACAGGGTCAGGGACTTCACCAAGAACGTCGCCATAGTCCCCGTGAGCGCCAAGACGGGGGAGGGGATCGGGGAGCTCCTCGCCGTCCTCATCGGACTTACCCAGCAGTACCTAACCGAGAAGCTGGAGGTCACCGAGGGGCCGGCTCTAGGCACCGTGCTGGAGGTCCGGGAGGAGGTGGGTCTAGGCACCACTCTCAACGCCATAATCTACGACGGCGCCTTGAACGCAGACGACACGATAGTCATAGGCGGCAAGGAGGGGCCGATATCCACAAAGATCAGGGCTATCCTGGTGCCCCAGCCCCTCGACGAGATAAGGGACCCGCGCAAGAAGTTCAACAGCATCGAGGAGGCCCACGCCGCGGCCGGCATCAAGATAGCGGCTCCCGACATAGACGACGCCATACCCGGGTCTCCCCTAATCGCCGTCGGCGGCGACATGACTCTGAAAAAGGCCGTCAAGGAGGTGACATCCGAGTTGGAGCGCCTCAGGGTCCAGACAGACAACGTGGGCATCATATTGAAGACTGACACCCTGGGCGGCCTGGAGGCGATAGTGGAGAGCCTCAGGCAGAAGGAAGTCCCCATAAGGATAGCCGACATAGGCGACGTGAGCCGCAGAGACGTGGTAGAGGCTATCAGCGTCAAACACGAGGAGCCCCTCTACGGCGCCATCCTGGCGTTCAACGTCAAGATCCTCCCAGACGCCGAGAGGGAGGCCCACAACAACAAGATCCAGATCTTCTGGAACGACATCATCTACAACCTCATGGACGATTATATCCGATGGATGGAGGAGGAGCGCGAGGCCAAGGCCCGCAAGGAGTTCGACGTGCTCGTCAAGCCTGGGAAGATAGAGATCCTGGAGGGATTCATATTCAGGAGGGCCAAGCCCGCCATCTTCGGCGCCAGGGTCCTGGGCGGTCAGATAACTCCCAAC
>CAYPNN010000087.1:4040-6686 GCA_964412065.1 uncultured Candidatus Bathyarchaeia archaeon | reverse complement strand
TAGCCGCCGAAGGCTTCGGCGAGCTTGGCGTAGCTGGGGGTTGGGCCGCAGCTGACGCCGTAGTACTTGTCGCTTGTCACCGAGTAGCCTTCCGGGTAGTAGCGGGCGTGGCCCTTCATGGCGGCGTAGCACCCGTTGTCGTAGATGACGGTCATGAAGGGGATGCCGTGCTCCTGGGCTGCCCCGAGGCAGGCCAGCACCGGGTTGTAGTTGAAGGTGCCGTCGCCTTCGAGGGCTACCACCGTCTTCTCCGGGTCGGCGAGCTTGACCCCCAGCGCTATCCCCATCCCCTGGCCGAGGCCCGTGTGCGCCACCGGGCCCGTGGACTCGTACCGGGTGCCGGGGGCCACGCGGTTCCTCTCGATGTACTGGTGGATGATGCCGCCGTGGGTTATGGTCTCGTTCACTATGACCGTGTCCTCGTCGATCACCTGGTCTATGCAGTAGCAGAGCCAACGGGGGTCAATGGGGCTCTCGTCCCTGACGGCGAGGGCCTTCTTCTCGAGCTCGTCCCTTATACGCCTGTGCTCGGCCGCCCACCGTTCGCCGCGAGCCTGAACCGTTGCCTCGCCTGGTTTCTCCGCTTTTATGAGCTTCAAGAGCTGTGGAATAGCCACGCTGGAGTCGGCCTTCACGAGCAGGTCTGCCGGGTACCCGTACGTGGGGTACTTCAGCTGTATGGGGTCGAGGTCCATGAACACTGTCTTAGCCTCGGTCTCCCCGCGGATGCTCCCCGGTGGGTACCATGGCGGCCAGGAGCTGCTGTCTATGACAAGCAGGAGGTCGGCTTCCTTTAGGTAGGGAGAGACTGTGGTGCCCATGTGGAGCGGGTGGTTCGTGGGGAAGTTCATGTAGCCGGGGGTCTCGAACACGGGGACGCTCAGCAGCTCTGCCAGCTCCACGAGGGAGGCCACCGCGCCATGGTTCCGGCCAAGGTACCTCGTGTAGATCAGCGGGTTCTCGGCCTTCACAAGCATCTCCTTCAGCTCATGCAGGGCCTCGGGTTCAGCGGTTATCCGTGAAGGCGGAACATACTTGGGCGGCAGCCTCATGGTCTCCGTCTTCTCGAACAGCATCTCCCTGGAGACGCTGATGAGCGCGGGGCCCTTCACGTCGCTTGACGCGATCTGGTACGCCCTCTGGATGGTCGCTAGGATGTTGGCGTTGGTCTCGGGGGCGTCTCCCCACTTCACGTAGGGCTGGACGAGGCGCTGCTGGCCCCCGACCTCGGTGAAGCTCAGGTAGTGGGGGCCGGGGGTGCCGCCGTAGACCTCCCTGTCGTGGGTCCTGTCCTGGCCGACGAAGAGTAGCAGAGGGATCTGGTCGGTGTACGCGGCCTTGAGCTCCATGGCTCCGTGCAGGAGCCCCGCGAGCACGTGTGTGAGGATCACCTGAGCCCGCCCCGAGGCCATGTAGTAGCCCTTAGCCATGCTGAGGGCGGCGCTCTCGTGCCGGATGTTCAGGTAGAGTGGCTTCTTGCCCTCCGAGTTGTATCTGGCGAGGTGCTCCCAGAGGGGTATGAACTCCGAGCCCGGTGAGCTGAACACGTAGTCCACCCCGAGCCTGTGCAGCATCTCGACGTAGCCGTGGGCCGCGTCCTCCACATCGATCTCAGCCATAATCCTACACCGTTCGCATAATAGGCTCAAGCCTTTTTCTCAGCGATCTGATGGTGCCCGAGACCGTGACCACCTGCACCGACACGGGGGCGCCGTCAATAGACGTGATGTGTGCTAGCGCCGCCCTGGTCTCGGTGAGCCTGTCGTGGTTGCACCTGATTATCCCCTGCTTTAGCTGCTGGTCGTACTCTATCATCCTGTAGTCCGTCTCCGCCGCCCCCTTTACGCCGTACAGGAGATGTATCTTTTCCGAGATGGCTTTGATCAAGTCGGCTTTAGATATGTCGGCTTCGCTGTGAACATGTAGAGCCAGATACCGTCTCCGCACGTTGCGTACAGGCATTATGGATATGTGGGTGGGTCTTGGTTGATAATCTCTCTGGTCAGCGCTCCACCCGGATCGCCTTGCCGGAGGCGTCAAGCCGGCTCACGGCGAACTCGTCCTGGACCTCGTTGAGCATGTCCGCGTCGAATACGGGGCCGTCATTACAAACCCTGTAGGGGCCTATGGTGCAGTTTCCGCAGAGCCCGACGGCGCACTTCACGTAGCGTTCTAGGCTGGCCTGTATGGGTAACCCGTGCCCCCGGGCTGACTGGTAGACCTTCGCCATCATGAACTCGGGTCCACAGGTGTAGACCATGTCGAACACGTCTTCCTCCATCAGCGTCGCGGCGTACCCCGAGGCGTATCCGGTGTATCCCCGTGAACCGTCGTCTGTGGATACGACGAGTTTCTCGCCCAGCATCTCCTCGAGCCTGTCCGCGAACAGGAGCATGTCGGAGCTCCTCGCGCCGAGGACGAAGGTGGGTGTGGTGTCCTGCCTGAGCGTCTCCACTACTAGGGGCATCAGCGACGCTGCCCCTGAGCCGCCTGCCACGAACAGCGGCTTGTCTCCCTGCACCGTGTAGCCGTTCCCGTATGGGCCTCTTAAGCCGATCCTGTCGCCTGGGCTGAGGCTGTTGAGCCTGACGGTCATCTCGCCCACCTCCCTGACGGTGATGCGGGATAGGCCGTCCATGTCTATGG
>CAYPNN010000087.1:0-4030 GCA_964412065.1 uncultured Candidatus Bathyarchaeia archaeon | reverse complement strand
GTAGCCACACCATGAGGTACTGGCCCGGCTTGGCGCCGCGGGTCTCCTCGTCGCGGAAGAGGAGTGAGGAGATTTCCCTACACTCTGATACTACATCCGTCAGCTCTACTGCTCTGTTCTTCTCCGGTTTGATGTGCAAGTCCTACAACCTCCTTCACGCCGCTGAACCCGTTCGTTTCCAGGTAGCGGCGGATTCCTTCGTTGATCTGGCCGTAGACCTCGAAGCCGTGGGTCATCACCGCCGTGCCTATCTCCAGCGCGGAGGCGCCCGCGAGGAAGTACTCGACGGCGTCCGCCCAGGTGGTGACTCCTCCGCATCCTATGACGGGCAGCTCGACGGCCTCCGCCACCTCCCAGACGCATCTGAGGGCGACGGGCTTCACGGCGGGCCCCGAGAGGCCGCCCGTGACGTTCGTCAGGATCGGCCTCCTGAAATCGATGTCGATGGCCATCCCCTTCAACGTGTTCACCGCCGTTATGGCGTCGGCGCCCCCCCTCTCAGCCGCAGCCGCTATCTCCTTGATGTCTGTGACGTTTGGGCTCAGCTTCACGAACAATGGCAGACGCGTCTCCTCCCTCACGGCGGCGGTCACCTTCTCCACGTTCCCGGCGTCGGAGGCCAGCATCCCCAGCTCTTCCTGGACGTTGGGGCAGCTGGCGTTGAGCTCCAAGGCGTCCGCGCCTGCTTCGGACAGGGTGCTCGCCACCTCCGCGAACTCCTCGACGCTTCCGCCGAAGAAGCTTGCAACGACCGGTACCCCCGTCTCCTTGAGGGCCCTGACCTCGTCTGCGAAGTACTCCGCGCCCGGGTTGGGGAGCCCCATGGCGTTCAGCGCGCCGCACGAGACCCTCACGAGGGTCGGGTTGGGGTGCCCTGTCCGGGGCGAAGGACCGATGCTCTTCGTGACCACGGCGCCTGCGCCGCTGTCGTAGACTCGTTTGAGAATGGATGGGCTCATGCCGAGAACGCCCGCAGCGTTCATTAGGGGGGACCGGAGCCTTAGCCCGGCGACCCCCACGGCTAAGCTTAATTTAGACAAGTCTCCCCTACGTACTCACCCAGCACACTGATAAAGGTTCGGAGATGAGGCAGCTGAAGGCAACTATACTTGGATCCATGATCGGCTTGCACGCGTTCAACGAGGAGAACGAGGTAATCGCCGAGTCGCACTACCCGAATGACGCCAAACACATCGCTCGGGCCCTGATACGGTTGAGGAACGGCGAGGTGACGAGGGAGGCCGCCGACGTGCTCGACCAGCTGCGGGGGCTGGGCGTCGAGGAGGTCGCTGGGCCCAACGAGGCGCTGATGGAATCCATCGAGGCGCAGGGGTTCAATGTAATCGTCGAGGACATGCCTGCCGCAGGCGAGTATCTTAGGGACAACGTCAAGCGTATGGCGGTGGAAGCCGGGTTCATCGACTCCGTGGAGCGGTTCGGCGAGCTCTCGCACACGGTGAACATGGAGGTCGCCAAGGCAGAGGTCCATGAGGCTCTCTCCGAGCGTGAGAGCCTTCTGATGCCGACGGTTCAGCTGCTCGTGGAGATGGACACCGTGTTGAACAGCCTCTCAGGGAGGATGAGGGAGTGGTACGGCGTCCACTTCCCCGAGCTGGGGCGGAGAGTCAGCGACCACAGGGAGTACGCCAGGATAATCGAGGCGTTCGGGGACAGGTCAGATATCACCGTCCAGGGTCTCCAGGAGCTCTCCTTCAAGAAGAGGGACGCGGAGAGGATCGCCGCGGCCTCGGAGGGCTCGATGGGCGCCGCCTTCGACGCGGACGACCTAGCCATGGTCCAGGCCTTCACGGAGAACGTCCTCAGCCTGTACAGGGGCAGGGACGAGCTCACCGAGTACATATCTGGGCTGACGGAGGAGATCGCCCCCAACGTCGCGTACCTGGCTGGGCCTGTCCTCGGCGCCAGGCTCATCCAGAGGGCGGGGAGCCTCAGACGCATGGCCATGATGCCCGCCAGCACCATACAGGTGCTCGGAGCCGAGAAGGCCATGTTCAGGGCGCTCAAGACCAAGGCGAGGCCGCCTAAGTACGGCCTGCTTTTCCAGCACCCCTACGTGCACGGGGCCCCGAGGGACAGGAGGGGAAGCAGGGCCCGCAGCCTGGCCGCGAAGATAGCTATAGCGGCTAGGGCAGACGTCTTCAGCGGAGAGTTCATCGCAGACGATCTTCGGCTGCAGCTTGAAGAAGACTAGCTGTTTTTAGATAGCTGTATGTTTATGGTGGACACGTTTCTCAGGTCGTCGTCGCTTCCCATCTGCTCGGTGCCTATCTTGATTTCGTCGATGCACATGTCTTTCAGGAAGCTTCTTCTGCATACCTCCACCACGTCGACGGCGCTGCTTATGGCTCGTCCCCGCGCGAGGACGTTGACGATGGGAGCCCTCTGGAACGCCGTCACGATGGCGGTGACATAGTTCAGTATGGGTTTGGAGCCGATGTAGATGTTCTCGGTCATGGGTTCATCAGGATGACTTGAAGGGGAGTTAACTTAAGCTATACTAACCAGTTCAACCTGTGTCCCGGAACTCCCTTACATGGGTGTGACCGACAACCTGAGGTGGCTAAATAATTAAGGAAATCACTTGCATGATGTGATGATTATAGTACATTACTTTGAACAGTAAATAACCGTATTTACGTAAACAAGCAATAATGTATCGAGGAGAAACAATGTACCATAGATACACATCCGTCAATATATGGTACATATTATAGTTAAAAATGGTGGAGAAAATCTGGGTGTTTACACTGTAGAAGACAATGGATCTAGCATCCATATCTGTGATACTGTAGGTTCTCAGGGACTACCTCTATATATCACCGACCTGTATTAATGTTCTAGGTGAGGAAACCGGTGTCGACTCTATCAGAGGCGCTGCAAGAACAGTTCAACAAGAAGGACTGCCCATTCCTACATGACTGCGGCGTACCCATCACCAAGGACTTCTTCACCAGGGTCTGCAAGACGCCGGGCTACCTGAACTGCCACCACTTCGCTAATAGGATGGGGGAGCTTAAGACGCCCCTCACGTGGCTGCAGAAGCTTGCGGTGGACCAGGCCAAGATGATGACCACGAACGTCGAGGCCACACAGATTTAAATCCGATCCGTCACAACTCTGAAGCGATCCCATTGCCCCCGAGCCTAGAGCAGATATTCCCTGAGATCTATAGGCTTCACGTCGACGGTAACACGCTTCTCGTCACCAGGAACATGACGCCGGGTAGAACATACTACGGGGAGCCCACCTATCAGGTGGGGGGAGTCGAGTACAGGAGCTGGAACCCCACCCGAAGCAAGCTCGCCGCCGCCGTGATGAAGGGGATAGGGTGCATGCCGGTCAAGCCCGGGGCCACGGTTCTCTACCTAGGCGCCGCATCCGGCACCACCGTGAGCCATGTCTCCGACGTACTGGGGGAGGCTGGCCACGTCTGGGGGCTGGACTTCGCGCCGAGGGCGCTCAGGGATCTCCTCGACAAGGTGGCGAGGTACCGTTCAAACGTCTCACCGATACTGAGCGACGCCAACAGGCCTATGGAGTACTCCTCCCTCGTGCCCAGGGTGGACGCAGTGTTCGCCGACGTCGCCCAGCCCAACCAGGCCGAGATAGTTGTAAAGAACGCGTCCATCTTCCTGAAGAGGGGCGGCTGGGCCATGCTCTCCATAAAGTCTAGGAGCGTCGACGTCAGGCAGAGGCCTAGGGACGTGTACGACGCCCAGGTGGAGGTGCTGGAGGGCGGCGGCCTGAAGGTGCGTGAACTCGTCGAGCTGGACCCCTACGAGAAGGACCACGCTATGGCGTTAGCCGAGTATGCTTGAACCTGACGGTATGTCTTCTCACCGTGATCCATGAGGCCCTCATCCATGGAGGGCACTCTTCGTGCTCCCTGAACCACCCCTCCACGAACTCCGAGGTCTTCCTGTCGCTGGGGTAGCCCGAGTTGAAGTCGCCGTGCAGCTCCCTGAGCCCCGCCACCACGTGGTCCCTCCTCACCTTGGCCAGGATCGAG
>CAYPNN010000086.1:0-6690 GCA_964412065.1 uncultured Candidatus Bathyarchaeia archaeon | reverse complement strand
GAATCAAGGCTCTGGAGGGCGTTGCCGTGGACATGTCGAAGGTCACAGAGGTGAAGTTCAGCCACAAGTGCGTGCCTTACCCGACGAGGATGCAGAGCGACAAAAGGGACTGGGAAAGCTATCTGAAGAATCTGCAGAACACGTACACAGACTGCTACGAGCCTCAGAAGATCATCAGCGACGCCAGCATGACCCTGGGCGAGTACGACTTCGCGTTCGAGTGGGCCGAGAAGAAGCCTTCGATGAAGAAGGTTCAGGGCCTCATCGAGAAGATCGACGGGGCTCTAGCTGAACTAGGTGTCTACTACTCGCTTGTGACCGAGTAGAATCGGTTTACTCGCATGCTGATTAGAATAGGTTTTTTTAAAATAAGAAGGGATGAATTTACTCGTTAGTGGCTTCGATCTCCTCAGACGATGCCTCGCTCTCGGCGAGGGCTCTTCTCTCCCGGATCTCCTCGTAGACGATGAAGGCAGGCATGATCACCCAGATGGCGATCATGACCCAGAACAGGATCGTGTCCCACTCCATTATTCCTCTGCCTCCCCTTTCTTACCGCCTAACGTCCTGAAGATGCCCGATATGCCGCTCGAGGCTCCGCGAACCTTCGGCGCGTTTCTCCAGTCGACTACGACTTCTTCGTCCACTAGCTTCCGGTAGTTTACTCCCGGGATGTATAGAAGCTTCTCTGGGATCAGTCCGTTTGGACGGAATATGATGACAACTATGAGTAGCAAGCCCAAGAGTATAGACTCGAAGTAGGCGATCGGGAAGAATAGGATCTCTTGCAGGAACCACTTGCTTACTATGATTACCCGACGCATGGCCACGACCAGAGCACAGCCAAGGAAGGTTCCGGCGTTGTTGCCGGGTCCTCCGAGGATGAGCATAAGCCATGGCCAGTAGGTCCAGAATGCTCTCTGATAGTTGGCCTCTACGACGTAGCTGAAGTAGAAAGCCAGCAGGGTTCCACTTAGCGCGGTGATCCCTGACGCGAACATCAGTATGTTCCTCCTGATGCCCACGACGTTTTTACCTACGCTTCCGACGGTGATCTCGTTCTCACGGATGGATCTCATCAGCCTACCGTAGGGGCTGTTGAGCATCGTCCTGAAGATGAAGAAGCTAACAAGCCCTATTAGTAACGTGATGATGGCTGTCACAACCGTTCGGTCGCCTGGATACCATCTAAGGATATCTGGTATGAACATCCCAAGGGTTCCTCCGCTGATGTACACGATGTTTCTTCCAAAGATCTGACTGGCGTCAGCCATGGTAATCAACACGATCATGAGGTATGTTGCCCTTAGCCGTATGGCAGGCAGAGCGATGATCCATCCAATAACGGAGCCTAATATGATCGATACAGCTAAGCTAAATAGAAGCATCGAGATACCGAAGATAGGTTTGTCAGCAAGGTATGCATTAGTCATGGCTATGTTTTTAGGATTGTTGTAGACCCAGTCGTATCCACTTGACCATGAGACAAGTTCGACGCCTGCACTCTTCACCATAGAGAAAATGAGTCTCGTAGTGATCGCGCTTACAGTGAATCCGCCGATGATGACTTGCACAGCACACCCCATGTTTGGAATGCCTGCGTTACCGTACTGGAAGTTAAGGGCCATTGCTACGATGACGAATAGTCCGAAGTACATGGCGATGTCTACAATTAGACGAGCCGAGCCTTCGACAGCTACACCGCTCGTAAGAAGCCCAAAAGCAACGTCTTGTAGCATCTTACTCATCCTCCTTCAGCAGGCCGACAGACTTCATTATCGACTCTCCCCTCCCACTGGACTTGAATCTATCCCATGCTCCCTGGAGACCATTAGGCTCTATAAGTAGAACCGCTACCAAGAAAACCATTGGGACAATTGGTCTGTACTCACCTACCCATGTGCCGATGATGGCCTGCCCCCAAGTCGTGAGCATAATCTCGGAAATCCCGACCACAGCTCCGCCAACTACCGCGCCATAGACGCTCTCGAAGCCACCCAACAGACTACCGGCCATGATGCTTGTGATTATCATGGCGCCGGACGTTGGTGTGCTCATGAACCATAACGGTATCATTGATCCTGCTAGACATGCCATTCCGCCGGTTAGGAACCAGCTAAAAAGCTGTATCTGGTTAATATTAATTCCTAATATAGAAGCGAGTGAAGGGTCCTCTGCGGTAGCCCTCATAGCTACGCCGATCTTTAATCTTGTAAGCATGTAATGCAACGCGATTACGCTAATTGTTGTTAGTCCGATGGATACCACAAATATCCCTGGGAAATCACCTACCGCGAAGTCATAATCTTTTAGGAGGAATCCCATCGCATAAGTGCCATAGCGAGCCCTAAGCCAATATGCGTAAATCTGTATAGTAGCTGACAGGAAGATCTGGATAGCTAGTGTGGAGATAGTCAGTACGATGGCTCCTCCCCCAAGGTTCTGAAGCACTCCAATGACCAACTTGTAGATGATGACGCTGATTATTCCGCCTACTAAGAAGGAGAGTGGGAAACCGATGTAAGGACTCATATCCAGAATTTTGGCGAAAGTAAAGCTCACATATATTCCGACGCCTGCGTATGTTCCGTGTGCAAAGTTAGGCACCTTTGCCGTTAGGTATGTTAGTGTGAAACCGATGCTAAGCAGCGTTATCTCACTTGCGTATACTAACGCTGCCATCCAAATTGCTGGGATTAACATGTTTAACCTGTTAGGCGTTCTTATACATGGACTAATAATACTTTTCATGTATCTATGATTCTTTATAGGAAAAGAAACTAATAATACATATTTTTTAAAACAGTCACATATTAAAAGACGAAGACAACAAACCTATATTTTCATTAATTACATGACAATAAAAATCTTAAATAGTATAAAGAGTGAAAGTAATCTTTGCGACAAACCGTAAGGTGAAGCAAGATTTGGAAATGAAAGGTAACACGCTAGCCATAGTATTACTTGTTGTTGGACTCGTTGTCGGAGGGGGTGTCGGGTACTTCGCCGCTCCGAAGGAGGAAGTGCCCGGCGAGATACAAATCCAGGAAGTCGAGAAGATCCCGCTCGACGGGAAGACCGTCCAGATAGGTTATATCGCCTCAGAGACAACAGGCCTAGAGACAGCAACACCACACGTACAACAGATAATGACGCCAGACTATAACGCATACGCGGAGGCACTGGGATACGATGTAGAATTTGAGTACCTCATTGATGACGCAACTGGTCAGGCAGCCGTCCACTTAGAGAAGGTCCAAGGATTCAAAGCTAAAGACGTTAACGTCTTCATCGGTGGAGGATGGTCTAGCCAGGCGCAATCAGCACTAAGTTACTGTAACGACAACGACATGCTAATGTGGAGCTCCTCATCAACCAGCCCACTGCTATCACTACCAGACGACAACCTCATGAGGATGTGCCCCGACGACGCAATCCAAGCTCCGGCCATAGCCGAGATGCTACGGAGTCACGGAATTGAAGCTATCATTATGATATATAGAGGCGACTCTTGGGCAGACGGAATCAGAAACTTCCTAGTGCCTAACTTTGAAGAGGGCGGCGGGGTAATCATAGACGAGATCAGGTACGCCCAAGAAGCCACTGAGTTCAGCAGCTATCTAGAAACAGCAGAGCAGAAAGCAAAGGACGCTGTTGAAACCTATGGAGCGGAACACGTTGCTATTGAGATAATTGCCTTCAGAGAGTCCGTAACCATAGCCACACAGGCCAAGGATTATCCGACCATCTACAGCTTGTACTGGTTCGGAAGTGACGGTACCGCACTCACACAGCAGCACATCGACGACGCACCAGAGGCATCCGACCACCTAAGATTCTACAGCACACTGGCTGCGCCTACAGAATCAAGTAAATACGCGGATTTGCAGGCAAGATATGAAACAATCGTAGGACAAGCTTACGGCTACTACACAGCATGTACATATGACATCGGCTGGATTCTAACCCAGACTATCCTAGAATCCCAGAGTACCGACGCTCTTGATTTGATCCCACTGCAGCCAACAGCCTGTTTCAACAGTTTCGGCGCTAGTGGCTGGAACAAACTCAACGAGAACGACGACAGAGCAGTTGACGTATACCAGATTTGGTGCTACAAGTACGATGATATGGGTACAGTCAAGAACACTCTAGCAGGACAATACGACTCCCCCACAAACACAATAACCTGGTACACAGATGTGATCGGATACACACCAACTCCCGTTGGTTAATAAAAACCAAACAACCCCTTTTTTCATTTTAAATTATATTTAAATTTAGACTACGTTTCAGTGTACATTAAAAAATTATTTAAACAGAGTCTACACGCTATAAGGTTAGTTGATGCCGACATGTCGGAGATATTGAAGATAGACAACGTTTACAAATATTTCGGCAAGTTCGCGGCTAACGATGGAGTCAGCTTCGGCTTGAAGGAAGGAGGGATCTACCTTCTAGTAGGGCCGAACGGCTGCGGCAAATCGACACTTGTGAACTGCATCTCAGGCATTTTCGTGCCAGAGGAGGGACGCATCTACTATCGCGAGGCAGACATAACTAGCGAGGACATGTACAAGATCGCCAGGAGAGGGCTCGTACGCACATTCCAGATCGCGTCCCCGTTCCTTAGCCTTACTACGCTGGAGAACATGCTCGTAGCATTGCCAGAGAACGCCGGAGAGAACATAGCTCTCTCGCTGTTCAAGCCAACGTGGATCGACAGCGAGATCAGCGCGGTTAGAAGGGCGTCGGAGCTCCTGAAGGTCCTTGGCCTTAAAAACGTCTGGAACAAGCGGGCTAACACGTTGAGCGGCGGAGAGCTCAAGCTGCTAGAGATCGGCCGAGCCCTGATGAGCGGCGCAGAAACTATACTTCTTGACGAGCCGGTCGGCAGCATCGACCCCGTGCTCTGCCACCAGATCTTCAGCCACGTCCTGAGGCTTCGCGACGAGCTCGGGATCACGTTCCTCGTAATCGAGCACAGGCTCGAGGTGGCCGCCCAGTACGCGGACCACGTCTTCGCCATGGACCGCGGCAGGCTAGTCACCGAGGGAACCGCCGAGGAGGTCTTCGAGGACGAGCGGGTGATCAAAGCATACTTGGGTGAGTGAGATGGGGAGCAAGTATATTCTTGAGACAAAGGGCCTGAACGTGGGTTACGGGCCCATCCACGTCATCTACGACCTGGACTTCAAGGTCCCAGACGGAGAGGTAACCATCATCGTCGGCCCCAACGGCGTCGGCAAGACCACGCTCCTGAAAGCCATCATGGGCCTCGCCACCGTGTACAGCGGCGACATCACATTTGAGGGTCGGAGGATCAACCAGATGCCGGCCTACGAGAGGACGAATCTCGGCATAGGTTACATGCCCCAGGTGGGCAACATCTTCAGCAGGCTCAGCGTGGCGGAGAACCTGAGGATGGCGGCGTACACAGTTAAAGACTCCGACATGATCAAGGACAAGATAGAGTTCGTCTTCAACCTCTTCCCTGTTCTCAAGGACTTCCTGCCGAGGGCGGCCGGCACCCTGAGCGGCGGCGAGCGCCAGATGCTCGCCGAGGGGATGGTGCTCATGAGGGACCCCAAGATGATGATGGTGGACGAGCCCACAGCCGGGCTTATGCCCAAGCTGGTCACTGACGTCATGAAGCAGCTCAAAGACATGGCCGATGAGACAGGTCTCCCTATCGTGCTTGTGGAGCAGCGTGCTAGACGCGCCCTAGCCGTAGGCGACTACGCGTACATGATGCGTGGCGGTAAGTTCACCTTTGAGGGAGGCGCGCTGGAGCTCCTGAACCACCCGCAGCTCGAGGACATGTACCTTGGAGCCGTCGAGGTACGCGAACTCAAGACCATCAGGGAGTAACCCTATCTCCTCCACTCTTTCCATCGATCCCATTCAACCGTCTTAGCCCTTGATCCATATCATCGGGGGACAACCGTTTAATCGCCACAAGCTCGAATGCTCCCTGATCAGTCGTGGGCTCCGATGTGTCTCAAGGCTCCCATGCCATCTTGGAGCAGGGTGAGCTAGACGTCGCCTCTCTCCTCCACGGCTTGTTCCTGGGCTACGTCCAGGTTTCGGCCGGCATCGTCCCCGTCACCCGTTTCAGGTCCCTCGTGGGTCTGATGCGTGACAGCCTCTACAAGGTGACCGGCGTGCCCACCATGGGGCTCATAACGATCCACAGCGTGGAAAAGACCCTCGACAAGTACTGCGCCCTCCTGGAGGCATCGGGCGTCGCCGAGAAGGCGACGACGGTGATGGAGGATCCCCGGTCGTTCAGGTTCAACGTCCGGGGCTGCATGTTTGGGGGAGACTGCCGGAGACTGGTGTCAGGCACGTATATCTGTCCCTTCGCCATGTTCGCCGGGTTCCTCGCCCAAGAGAGCAGCGGAGGCAGGGTGGGCATAGAGCCGAGCGAGAAGACGATGCTGGGGTCGAGGACACTCGTCGTGGTCGGCGGCCCTGGGGCCCAGATGCAGAAGACCAACGTGTACATCTGACCGGTGCCTCCGCTATACACAGCTCAGCTTAAACACAGCGACGCACATCATATGACGCATTGGTGAGGCTTATATGGATGTCTCCGCGATTCGTAGAGACTTCCCAGCCCTGAGGGACTGGGTATATCTTGACAACGCGTTCGTCGGGCTCATGCCGACGCAGGTGAGGGCCGGCTAC
>CAYPNN010000085.1:0-6711 GCA_964412065.1 uncultured Candidatus Bathyarchaeia archaeon | reverse complement strand
GCGCTGGAGGACGCCATGGAGTGCATGGTGCGGCTCCTGTCCTCGCCGCCTGAGCCCGGGCAGTACGACGTGGTGAACCAGCTCAGCCAGCTCTACAAGGTCAAGGAGCTCGCGGAGATCGTTGCCAGAGTGGGGAGCCAGAGGCACGGGCTCACCGTCCGCATCCAGCGGGTTGAGAACCCCCGCGTCGAGGCGGACGAGCACCCGTTCCTGGTGGTCTCCAAGAAGCTGCGCGACAACCTTGGGTACCAGCCCAGGACGCCTCTGGAGGCGGAGATCGACAGGATGTTCACCCTGCTCCTGCAGCCAGGGGTCCGCGGGCGGCTGGAGTCAGTCAGGGACACCGTGTTCCCGAAGACTTGGTGGAGCGGGGAGCACAAGGAATCAATGACGCTGGAGGTCTACGAGCCGGGGACCCACGCAACAGCAGGCTACAGCCCGGAGCTCGTGGTGTCGGAGCATGACGGTGACGAGTAGATGGAGATAAGCGACAGGGAGTTCGAGGAGAAGGTGCTCTCCTCGGAGGAGCCCGTTCTCCTGGAGTACTGGGCGTCTTGGTGCCCACCCTGCCACACCATCAAGAAGGTGCTCAAGAAGCTCGACGGAGAGGACACGGGGTACAGGATAGTCACCGTGAACGTGGACCGGAACCTAGGCTACGCCACAAAGTACGACGTAAAGGGGGTGCCGTGCTTCATGATCTTCAAGCAGGGTGAGCTCGTCCACCGCGATGTAGGGGCGAAGTCAGAGAAACAGATACGCGCCATGCTCACCGAGCATCTATAATTTATTATCGTGTTCTAGGATACAGTCTAGGGTAGTGTAATTCGTCTACTATAAAACTCAGGTCGTGCTGCAAGCATGATAAACTTATGTGGAATGACTAAATAATTTACTTGCGAATTCTTCTCGTCCGCACATGCATTTAATAGTCTTTAAGTGGGAATATTTTTGCTGATGTTTCTTTGATACTTGGTGGTATTTCACCCAAGTTCCAGCCTTCGCCCGTGGTTTCTAGGTAGAAGTATTTTGTGTCATCTACTGAGTAGTATGAACCTGTTATTCCTTCGCCGCCTGCTATTCCTACTGCACAGTGTTTTTCATCTTCAAGTATCAATAGGCAGGTATCGTATCCCATTTCGCTCAGTAACGCACAGACAAGAATTGACGTGTCTTCACAGTCTCCCCCTCTATCGAATAATGTTTCAACTGGGTATCTGGGATATTCGTCCCACCTAGCATCTACACTGTCTTCAGTATAGGGCAGGCTTTGGACAAAAGATATTACATACATTACTGTCTCATACTTATTTAATCCATAATCATCTGCAGCTGTTTCTAGTGCATCAACGAGTTGTTCTATAATATAATCATCACCTGAATCCAGAGCCAAATGAACATAACTCTCTGTATGAGCTGGTCTTTCCTTACTATAATAATGTAAATATAGAGAAAGTGGTATGCTAAGGTCCCAAGACCACTCTGTGTTGTAATCCCATTCATAATGTTGTTTTACCACAATATCATCAATCATATCAGCGTAATCCAATTCTAGTGTTCTCAAGTTACTATTTTCGAGTTGTTTTTCTAAGTATTCGATTTCTGATTCAAGTTCACTTATTTGATTTTCTAGTTCGTATACGGTATTAGAATTATCGTCATACACCGTTACACTTTCTGCTGAAGAGCCAATCCAATAACCTGTTATGAAAAATAACACACCAACAAAAATCAAACCAATAAAAGCTTTATCTGTCATGATATCTAAACAGAATATTCATTTATATAAAATAGTAACAAACAGTGAATCTGGATTTCATTTATTAACTTGTGTTAGGAGCAATAATTTTATCCTCGCTTCTTGGTTACTCTCTACCCCCCTATTTCTGGTTACGACTGAAACCATCATATCTAGGGGACGCGTATAGGTTCAGGATGCCCACCCGTGAAGACGTCGCACGCGAGGCGGCGAGGCTGCTGTACGACCGCTCCGTGAAGGAGTACAAGGACGCCAAGGAGACGGCGGCGGCCAACCTCGGTGCCAAGGCGCTTCCCAGCAACTACGAGGTCGCCGTCGAGCTCGACAGGCTCGCCGACGAGGTGGAGGGCCCCGAGAGGAGGAGGCGGCTCAAGGAGATGAGGGAGGCGGCCCTAGAGGTGATGAAGACGCTGACGCGCTATAAGCCCAGGCTGATGGGCAGCGTCTGGAGGGGCACAGCCCGCGTAGGCAGCGACATCGACGTGATAGTGTATGGGGACCCCGACGAGGTGGAGCGTGAGATCTCCCAAGGCTACAACGTGGAAGGTAAAGACGTGGAGAGGTTCACGCTGGAGGGGCTCCCCAGATCCACCACCCACATCAGGCTCAGGGTGAGAGGCTACGAGGCGGAGGTCGTGGTGAGGCCCCCGGGGGACATAGACGCGTACAGAGACGATCGTTGCGAGATCTACGGCGACGCAAGGAGAGGGCTCGGCTTCAAGGAGCTGGAAAAGCTTATGAAGGTTGACCCCCTCCGCAGATTCGTACCCAAGAGGCGTGTCAGGTGAAGCCGAAGCTTTTCGGGTCCTCCGGGATCAGGGGGCTCGCTAACGTGGAGATAACGACGACCCTAGCACAGAGGGTGGGCGCCGCGCTGGCCACCATGCATGAAGGCGGAGGCATGGTGGTGGGAAGGGATCCCCGGGTGACTGGCCCTATGCTGGAATCGGCGCTCCTGAGCGGGCTGGCCGCGGGAGGGGCTGACACTCTCGCGTTGGGCTTGGTGCCTACGCCGGTCACGGCTTGGATGGTGAGGGAGACAGGCTCCGACGCCGGCGTCGAGATAAGCGCCAGCCACAACCCGCCTCAGTACAACGGCCTCAAGGTCTTTGACGAAGACGGCATGAGCTTCACCAGCAGGGAGCAGCAGGAACTGGAGAGAATGCTGGAGGATGGGGGTTACAGGCTGGCGCCCTGGGACCGCGTCGGGGGCGTGGAGGAGGTGGACGCCGTGGAGCCCTACGCGGACGCCTTGGGTGATGCCCTGGACCTGTACTGGGACGATAAGGTAGCGTGCGACCTGTTCAGCGGCGCCACGTGCGTGACCGCGCCCAGGGTCTTCGAGGAGCTGGGCGTGCAGGCGGAGTTCATCAACGCCGTGCCCGACGGAAGGTTCCCGGCGGGAGACCCTGAGCCAAACGCCGAGACGCTGAGGCGGCTCGGCGGCTACATGAGGTCGCGAGGCGTTACCATCGGGTTCGGGTTCGACGGGGACGGGGACAGGATGATGCCAGTTGGCTCCGGCGGGGCCGTGGCGAGCCCGGACAGGGTGCTTGCGGCCTACGCTGGGTACGTGGTGGAGAGGAGCGGCGGAGGCGTCGTTGTCACCCACGTAGGGGCGTCCATGAGCGTCGACGACGTGGTCGAGGCGGCGGGAGGCAGGGTTGTGCGGACCCCAGTGGGTGACGCCTTCGTCACAGAGGCCGTGGCGCTGCACGGAGCGGTCTTCGGCGGCGAGCCGGTTGGCGCCTGGGTGTTCCCCGAGGTACACATGTGCCCCGACGGAGTCCTGTCAGCGCTGAAACTCCTTGAGGCGCTAGGGGAGACGGAGACGACGCTGGATGAGTTCGTGGAGCGGGCGCCGAGTTACCCCGTTAGGAGGGCTAAGTTGGAGTGTCCGGACACGCTCAAAGAGCAGGTCATGGCGTCGATCTCTGCGGATTATGGCTACAGCCTTAAAGGCGTCCGCGAGATCAGCACGGTAGACGGGGTCCGCCTAGAGCTGGAGAGCGGCTGGGTTCTGATCAGGCCATCCGGAACAGAGCCCCTCATAAGGGTGACGGTGGAAGGTAGAAGCAGAGAAGACATGGAGATCCTCATGGAACGGGCCAAGGATCTGGTGAAGAAGGTGTTAGGTGGTTTGAAGTGAAGGCGGTGATACTCGCGGCGGGGAAGGGCACGAGGCTCAGGCCCCTGACGGACTGCTGCCCCAAGCCCCTGCTGCTGGTCGGCGGGAAGCCGCTCCTGGAGTGGCTCATACTCAGGGTCAGGGAGGCGGGCATAGAGGACATACTCATAGTGACCAACTACTTGGAGGACATGATCAAGGAACGTTTCGGGGACGGCTCGGGTCTGGGAGTCGATATCAGCTACGTCACCCAAGGGGAGACGCTAGGCACAGCCGCCGCGTTCAAGTCGGCGACAGGGTGGGTCGGAACGGACAGCTTCATGGGGCTCTACGGCGACCACTACGTCTCCGAGGGAACCCTGATGGGGCTGCGGGACGACCACGTGGATGGCGAGGTCACGGTCACCGGGCTCAGGATGGAGGACCCGAGCCAGTACGGCGCCTTCGAGCTCTACGGCGACGTCGTCACCGGGGTGGTGGAGAAGCCGCCCCGGGGAACGGAGCCCAGCAAATACGCCAACGTGGGCATCTACGTCTTCCCGGCGAAGGTCTTCGGCTACATTGCCAAGACAAGGAAGAGCAGCCGGGGCGAGTACGAGATCACTGACGCCATGCAGCTCATGATCGACGACGGCGTGACCATCCACATGCACGAGATACACGAAGGCGACTGGCTGGACATAGGGCTCCCATGGACCCTGCTGGAGGCCAACAGGCGAGCCATGGCTGGTCTGGAGACCAGGATAGAGGGCACCGTCGAGAATGGGGTCCATATGCAAGGCTCGGTGTGGGTCAAGAAGGATGCCCGGCTGCGTTCCGGGGCGTACATCGAGGGCCCGGTCATCATCGGGGAAGGCAGCGACGTTGGACCCAACTGCTACATCCGGGAGGGCACCTGCCTAGGCAGAGGCGTCCGGATAGGCAACGGCTGCGAGGTCAAGAACAGCATAATCATGGACGGCACCCACGCCGCCCACCTCAGCTACATAGGGGACAGCCTGATAGGCTCCGACTGCAACCTGGGCGCGGGCACCATAACGGCGAACCTCCGATTCGACAAAACCGACATCGAGGTCGCCGTGAAGGGGGAGAGGATGAGCAGCGGCCGCCGCAAGCTGGGCGTCATCATGGGCCACGGCGTCCAGACGGGCGTCAACGTGTCCATCCACCCAGGCGTGGTAGTCGGCAGCGGCAGCTGGATAGGACCGGGGATCACGGTGCAGAGAGACGTCAAGGGAGGCGTCATAGCGTACCAGATGCCGAGGCACGAGGAGAGGAGCCGCTAGGCGCCCCACCACATTTATTATCCCCCGCACCGCAATGCAGTCAGACGATGGAGCGAGACGAGTTCAAGAAACGGTTCCCGGCCCTCGCCAAGGAGATGGAGGAAGGAAAAGGCAGGGCAGACCTCAAGTTCGAGGTGGAGCCGCCTAAGCCCAAGCGCAAGTTCGCGGGCTACGACCCCGCCGTCGTCGACTTCATAAGGCGGTGCAGCGGCGAGGAGGAGGCCCTCGAGATCATCGAGTACCTCAAAGGGAGAGAGGAGATCACCGTCGAGGAGGCCGACCGGCTGTGCAGGCAGTTGGAGGAGGAGGGCCTCAGAAGCTTCGGCCCCAAGAAGGAGCCGGGCTACTACGAGCGCGAGGGCTAGCTCTTCGCCGCGGCGGGCAGCCGATAAAAGATAGTGTAAATTTCACATAGATTTGTCAAATAAACATCATTTGTGTGCGCTCTCCCATTAATGACGTTATTTTTATTATACCATCAGGTTGGAATTCGCTTATTACTTGTAACCTGTAATAAGCTATCCCTAGAACGGATTTTCCCCAATCTACAGGCCCCCTGAAACAAAGTGGATAACCTTATGCGCTTTAAACCCACAGAACACATGACAGACAATGGCTAAGATGGTGGGGATCGTCGGCAAAGCCAACGTGGGCAAGAGCACGTTCTTCGGCGCCGCCACCCTCAAACCCGTGGACATCGCAGGCTTCCCCTTCACAACCGTCAAGGCGGACAGGGGCGTCGGCTACATCCGAGCCCTCTGCGTCTGCCGCGAGTTCAGCGTAAAGGACAACCCCGTCAACAGCGCCTGCGTGGACGGGGTGCGCCTCATCCCCGTCGACCTCATCGACACCCCCGGCCTCATCCCCGGCGCCCACCAGGGCAAGGGCCTCGGCAACCAGTTCCTCGACGAGGTGCGCCGCGCGGACGCGCTCATAGTGGTGGCGGACGCCAGCGGCGCCACCGACCTCAACGGCCAACCCGTCGAACCCATGACCAACGACCCCGTAGACGACGTTAGGATGTTCGAGGAGGAGTTCGATCTCTGGCTACGCGCCCTCATGAGGAAGGACTGGGACAGGGTCACCCGAACCGCCCAGAGCAAGAAGGAGCACATAAGCAGACACCTGGACGAAAGGCTCACAGGCCTCGGGATAAGCCGCAGCCAGATAACCCATGCCGTGCAGGAGACGGGGCTCGACGGCTTCAACAGCGTAGGATGGACCGACGAAGAGTTCGACCGCTTCACGACCCAGCTACGCAGGGTGAGCAAGCCCCTCATAGTCGCCGCCAACAAGGCAGACAGGGACGGCGCCGAAAAAAACATCGAGCGTATGAGAGAGGCAGGGTACATGGTCGTCTCCACATGCGCCGAGGCCGAGCTGGCCCTCAGACGCGCCGCCGAGGCTGGGCTCGTCCAGTACACCCCAGGCGACCCTGAGTTCGAGGTCGCGTCTCCCGAGAAGCTGACCGACGGACAGCGCAGAGCCCTCGACAGGGTGAAGGTGAAGGTCTTCGACAAGTGGGGAGGCACCGGCGT
>CAYPNN010000084.1:3319-6737 GCA_964412065.1 uncultured Candidatus Bathyarchaeia archaeon | reverse complement strand
ATGACGGATTACGTGTTCTGCTGATGTCTGGTGGGCTCTTATATGTGTATAAGTGTCAGGCGGTGTCCTTCCCCTGGCATGGGCTCACCCGGCTCTTGGCTCAGTCTGCGTATCTTGAGGCTCATGTCTCCCATGGTGAGGAGAATAAAAGGGGGCTTTATAGGTTTGGGATTGAAAAAATGGAAGTTACTTCTTGGCCTTGGGCACTGTGTGGCTTAGTTTGCCGTCTCGGTAGAAGGCGCTGAACGGCTTCTTGCATGAGGAGCACTTGTATCCCTCGCCGTCGAAGAGGCCGAACTTCCAGGTCTTACCTGTGGCTTTTCCTTCCTTGCCGCATCTGGGGCATTTCATGGTTGCTCGAATAAATATCGTATATACCATATTTAAGTGTTAGTGAATTATCCATAAAAAAAGGGACAATCCGGAAGAAAAACAATAATTTGACCGCGATGTCTTATCATATATTAGCTAGTTTTCTTTATCGCTTATATTCTGGGAAAACAGAAAGATCACAGCCATGAGCCTCATACTCGGAACCAGCGGCTGGAGCTACAAGGAGTGGGTGGGACCCTTCTACGAGAAGAAGACGGGCATGTTCAGCCACTACGCCAAGGTCTTCCAGACCAGCGAAATCAACAGCACCTTCTACAGGTACCCCAGCGAGGGCATGATACAGGGGCTCCGGCGCAACGCTCCCCCAGGCTTCCTCTTCGCCGCCAAGCTCCCCAAGCTCATCACCCACGACAAGTGGCTTAAGCTGGGGGAGGGGGTGGAGGAAGACACCTGGCGGTTCCTGGAGCTGATGAGGCCCCTCGCCGAGAGGCTGGGCCCCATACTGATCCAGCTGAGACCCAAGTTCAGCTACGGGGAGCACGCAGGCGTCCTCGAGGACTACTTGGCCGCGATCCCGGGCAACTACGAGTGGGCGGTCGAGTTCCGCAACGAGTCGTGGCTCAGGGACGAGACCTACGAGATTCTGCGGAGACACAACGTCGCCTACACCATCGTGGATGAGCCTCTTCTCCCACCGGAGACCGAGGTTACAGCCGACTTCGCGTACATCAGGTGGCACGGCCACGGCGAGAGGCTCTGGTACGACTACGAGTACACCGAGGATCAGCTGGAGGCGTGGCTGCCGAAGGTAAAGGAAGTGAAGGGCAGGACGAGACGCACCTACGGCTACTTCAACAACCACTTCAAGGCGAACGCCGTGAAGAACGCAATAGAGATGCTGAACCTCCTCGGCGAGGCGACGCCGGAGCAGAACATCGTCCTAGACCAGATCAGGGACTACAGGGAGACGGCGTCCAGGCCAGCGGGCGTGCAGCCCCTGACCGCGTACCAAGCCGACGAGGAGGAACTCAGCGTCGCCGACCACCTCACCCACTTCATGGACGCCCGGAGGCTGAGCCGCGCGGAGAAGATAAGCGACTCGGACCTCAGCGTCACCGAGAGCGGCGACGAGTCGATCAAGGCGAGGCTCAGGGACTACTACATCGAGGTGGACGTGGAGAACCAGGTGATCAAGCACGACTGCGACGACTGGCGGAAGGGGATGCACAGGAAGCGGATGTGCAAGCACCTGGGGAAGCTGTTCCTGAGTCTGCCGCCGGGCCAGGCGAAGCGGGTTCTGGAGAGGATCTGGAAGGACGTGGACGGCTGGGTCTTCGAGGAGTAGCTAGAGCCGCGGGACGCCCAGCTTCTTCAGAAAGACCTCTACCTTCTTCCTCTCGTGCCCCTTGAGCCCCTTGTCCAGGAGCGCCCCGTCTACGCCGCCGCTCTTCTCGACCATCTGGGCCACCATCTCATCGCCTAGTAGCGGTATGGCGTACTTGGCCGCCATGTGGCCGAAGGCGTAGTCGTCCATCCTCGACGAGAAGGTTGGGCAGTAGTGGCCTCCGCCGAACCCGATTGCCACGTCGGCGTCCCCGCCGTCCTCTATGCCGCCGAGTATGGCGTCCACAAGGTACCCGCAGACGGCCTCGTCTCTCCACTGGGCCTCCCTGCTGCCCACCTCTGCGAAGAACATGGGCACGTTGAACTCGGTGGGGCTGTGGTGGGTGGCCTCGAGGCTCACCTCGAACCCGCGGGGAGGGTCGTCGAGTATCCTGAGGTAGACGTCTCTCATCTTGTTGGGCGCAGTGAGCTGCAGCTCGCGGCGCCGGCCGCCGTACATGGCTTTACCGAAGTTGCCTGTGGGGTGCACCGTGAGGCTAGGCTTGCCGCTCTGGGCCCAGTGGCGGCTCGCCACCACTATGTAGTCTAAGTCGTATCTCCGTGCCAAGCCGTCGTAGTCCGCCGGGTACGGTTTAGGCTCCGCCGGCACCTTGTACCTTTCCTCGGGCACGACGAGCGGCTCGATGACGAAGAGGTGGGCGTCGTCTCTTCTGAGGACGTTGCGTTCCTCTGTCTCCTCGAAGCCTCTGTCCAGCAGTATACCGTACATGGTCTCTCCGGCTGGGTCTGAGAGTGACAGCGTTATCGCTGGGTTTCCCATGGAGACACCTTTCACGCAATAGGCGCGGGTGGAGGGTAAAAGGTTGGCGTTTCAAGCAGTGCATCAACAGGCATCGTATTCGGGTTGAACATGTTTGATGCCGCTAGGCATGTAGGAGAGGAATATTTTATATTGCGTGGCTGTTGACTGCATGAAAGTGGACCATATGCTCAGCTCCGACATAGGCAGCATGCCGGCGACGACGGATTTACGGGTGATAGAGGCGGGTGCCCAGAGGTCAGGCACGCTGCTCCCGCTGCTCAACATCGGCGTGGAAGAATACTCTGGTTTCAGCGACGCCGTAGTCAACGCGTACGCCGACAAGGCTAGGGCTGGCGTCGATGTCCCGAACTACCCCCAGTTCAGGGACATGAACGAGATGTTCTTCAGGCTTATGCGGGGCATCGAGAAGGCGGACGGCGCGCTGCTGGCCGTCGGCTCCATAAAGCCGGTTCAGGGCGCTTCCATCCCCGAGGTCGACGTGATACAGAGGGAGTCCGCGAAGGCTAGGGAGCTGTCTGGCCTCGAGAAAGTTAGGCTCAGGATATGCGTGACCGGGCCGTACACGCTGGCGTCCTTCTTTAGTGCCAAGACGCCTAGGCTTTACAGGGAGCTGGGGCGCGCCGTCAGCGCCATACTGGGGAAGTCGCTGTTCAGGACCAGGTACGCCGAGGTGGCTCATGTATGCGTGGACGAGCCCGTGCTGGGGTTCATGAACGACCCGCTGCTGGACTTCGGCTCCGACGGGCGGGAGGCCCTCAGGGCGGCGTGGGACGATATCTGCGGGACGGCGTCGGCTAGGGGCGTGGAGACCAGCATGCACCTGCACAACACCAGCGAGAGCCTCTTCTGGGAGGTGGAGCACCTGGACACCGTGGCGAGCCACGTAGGGGACCCCCTGTACACGAGCGAGACCACCCG
>CAYPNN010000084.1:3038-3309 GCA_964412065.1 uncultured Candidatus Bathyarchaeia archaeon | reverse complement strand
CCCTTGGGGGTGACCCAGTTCGACAACCTCATACAGATGCGTCACCATGCCGAGGGGTACGAGGGAAATATGCCTGAGAAGATCGCCGAGACGTGGACCGGCATCAAGAGGGGGACTGTAGACCCGTACATCTTCCTAGAGGACCAGGGAACCATGGAGAAGAGGCTTGCCAAGATCATTGAGTTCTTCGGTGCAGAGAGGGTGACCTACGCCTCACCCGAGTGTGGGCTCAACAGCTTCCCCGACTACGGCGTCGCTCTGGAGTGTCTCA
>CAYPNN010000084.1:0-3028 GCA_964412065.1 uncultured Candidatus Bathyarchaeia archaeon | reverse complement strand
GGTTTATACCGGACACTATGGGGACAATATAGTGGTGCCGAGGATTGGGTAGGGTGAAGAAAGGCGAGAAATGCAGCGTGAAGGGGTGCAACGAGGAAGCTATGCGGTCGCTGAGCGTAGACAAGGTCAAGAACGCGGGCCTCGACGTAGAGACCAGCAGGCGAGCCTACCTCTGCAAGGAGCACTACAAAGAGTTTAAGAAAGGGAATAAAAAGGACGCCCAGATAGAGAAGTGGCGCCACGGAGTAGCCTAGCCCACGAACTTGGGCCTGTCCTGCAGGTACACCGGCTCAGGCACTGGGCGATACGGTTTTCCTCTGGTTTCTACGTGTATTCTGCTCTGCAGCTCCGCGGCGGACATGCTCTGAGAGTCCTTCACGCCGCGCACCCTCACCGGCAGCTTCTCTTTGCCTGCCTCCCGTTCACCGACGACGACGATGTAGGGTATCCACTCCTTCTCGGCGTCCCTGATCTTCTTGCCCACGGTCTCGTCCCTGTTGTCGATGTCGACGCGGACCTCGCTGAATTTGCCGCGGACCTCGTCGGCGAACCCGACGTGGTCTTGGCTCACGGGGATGATCCGCACCTGGGTGGGCGCCAGCCAGAGGGGCAGCTGGGGCTTGTAGCTTTTGTTGTTCTGCAGCCTCATGGCCTCCCGCTCAAGGATGGCGTAGATGTCGCGCTCGATGGCTCCGCTGGGGCTGCAGTGGAGTATGTATGGGTGCTTCTGGGTGCCGTCCTCGTCCATGTACTTGATGTCGTACCGTTCCCCGTTCTCGACGTCGATCTGGTCGGTGGATAGCGCCGAAGCCTTGTCCAGCGCGTCCACAAAGTTCATGTCCCACTTCACTATGAAGTAGGCGAACCGCTCCTTCCACATCTCCACGAGCACGGGCTTGCCGTGCTTACTGACCAGCTCCTTTATGAACGCCTCGTTCTCGTTGTAGAAGTCCTCCACCATCCTGACGGCGAGCTCGTAGTCCTCCTTCTCGAGCCCGATGCCCTCCAGCACGTCCTGGCTGAGCTTGAAGCGGCGCATGTACTCGCTTCGAGCCTGGTCCAAGTCCTTGCAGAATGCGTGGACGTCGGGCATGGTGAACGCGCGGAGTCTGCGGAGCCCGGTCAGCTCGCCGCGCTGCTCGCGGCGGAAGCTGTAGCGGGTCATCTCGTAGATGCGCATGGGGAGGTTCCTGTAGCTGATGGTTGCGTCGTGGCTGATGAGGAACTGGCCGAAGCATGCGGCGAACCTCAGGAAGTAGGAGGTGTCGTCCGACTCAACCGTGTACTGGCGGGCGGGGAACCTGTTGAGGTAGCTCTTCAGGGTGGGGTGCTCCAGGCTGTACATGAGGGGGGTCTCCACCTCCATGCCGCCGTACTCGTGCACCATGCTGGTGACGTAATCCTCCAGCAGAGCCTTCACCATCCTGCCCTTGGGGTAGTACCTGAAGTTGCCCGGGTCCGACGCCGGCTCGTAGTCCACCAGCTCCAGGCTCCTCATGAGGTCGACGTGGGGAGGTGTCCTGTCCACGGTGCGGTCCTTGGCATACTCGTATCCGCTGAACTTGCGGAGCTTCTCGTGGCCCTGGAAGTCGAACTCGTCGAGATCCCAGAGCCTGCCGTCCAGGTCCATTATGTACCAGCGGCTCCTGAGCCTCTCCTCGGCCTTCAGCGCCTCTGATACGACCTCTTCCTTCTTTTCACTCATGGGTTTCATCTCCGAAGAAGCCGTGGTGGTGCCTCCATGGCATACGCTGCCCAGATACTTCGCTCAGAACATCGGAGGAGCGTCTATAGTCGCCGGATTGGGCCTCTCGGCCTAGTCTGTTTGGCGGGACATCACCGCGTTCTCCTCTCACAACCTTGAAGGAGTCCACCACTTTTAATCTTTATGCATCATCTCTTGGGTACCAGGTCAGCCTCCACGACACGGTACCTGCCGCTGACGCCGTCCCAGCTACGCTCCGCCTTCTTGACCTCTATCCTGTACCTGAACCACGGCGCGTCTAGGACAAGGCTCTCGTACTCGCCGCCCTCGCCGCAGGGGTCCACGCCGTACCGTTCCCTGAGCTGGACGAGGCTGTTGAGTGCCTGCTTATCCAGCTTCCTCCCCAGCCACTTCTGGTCTAGTCCTTGCGCCGCTACGGCCGAGAACACGATGACCATGCCCCTGCTTAGCATCTCGTTCAGCAGCCCGACGCGTTCACGGCCCCAGAGGGGGCTGACGCGCTCCAGCCCGAGTTCATCGCATATCCGGTCGACCCGCTCCCTCTGATAGCTTGATGCCACGGCCCCTGTGACAACGCCCTCCACGTCCAAGCCTTTTAGGCATCTCTTAAGGTCGTCCAGCTCCTTCTCCTTGACGCCTCTGGTCTCGGCCTCGACGTGTTCCTTGCCCCACGCGTAGGCCTGGAGCTCGGTGAGCCCTATGTTCACGGTGTGGAACATGTAGCTGTCAGGGTTCTCCGAGCGCATGGAGACGAGGTAAACCACGTCATGACCTTCCTCCTCGGCGAGGCGTGCCGCGTAGCAGCTGTCTTTTCCGCCGCTGAAGAGCCCTGCGAGACGCATGGGTTTGATGTGTTGGCTTCTCTGATAACGTTGACGGCTTGCTTCAAGCAACCTGTCATATCGAGAAAAAAAATTCTGGCACCCTCTTACTGGGAATCTTGGAAAAAAGGGGATTGGTGACTGTGCGTATGTATCAAGCGGAAGCCTGTAGATGATCCGAATAGGGAGGCTTATCTGCTCATCGGCGCCACCACTCCGCTAGTACCTCCTGACGAACCGATATTTGCGAATAAGAAAACTGTTGAAAAAGCAATTAAAATTTTTTAATGTATTCATTGAAAAATTACATAAAGCTACTTTGGACATAAGACCATGATGCGTGTGCGTATAAATTTTAATCGGTGATGCATTTGCGTTACGCACGCGTAACACTTAAGCGGTGATACGCTCCATTCAGAGGTGAAGGTCTGGAAAATGTCCGTAGAGAAGAGAGAAGAGAAGCCTGAAGAGGAAGATGTTA
>CAYPNN010000083.1:0-6748 GCA_964412065.1 uncultured Candidatus Bathyarchaeia archaeon | reverse complement strand
CGACTGAGGTGCAGTTCGACGAGGAGACGGGGAGGCTCATACGCGAGGGCGTCGCAGCCATCATCAACCCCTTCGACGAGTACGCAGTCGAGGAGGCTCTGCGCATCAGGGAGAAGCACGGGGGCACCGTTAAGGTAATAACCATGGGGCCGCCGTGGGCGGCGGACGCCCTCAGGGACGCCATAGCCATGGGCGCCGACGAGGGGTGGCTGGCAACCGACCGCGCCTTCGCGGGGGCAGACACCTGGGCAACCAGCCTCACGCTGGCGAGGTGCATCGAGAGGATGGGGGGCCACGACCTCATAATATGCGGCCTGAAGACCACAGACGGCGACACCGGGCAGACGGGCCCCGAGATGGCGGAGCACCTGGACATGCCCCACGTCTGCTACGTCAGCGAGATCACGGAGATCGGCGGCGGCAGGGTGACGCTGAAGAGGAACATGGACGAGGGTGTCGAGACCCTCGAAGCCCCCATGCCTCTCCTCGTCACCGTGGGCAAAGACATCAACCAGCCGAGGCTTGCCACCCTCAGGGGCCGCCTCAAGGCCAAGAAGGCCGAGATCAAGGAGATCACCAACGAAGACCTCAAGATGGACCCCGCCGAGGTCGGCCTGGACGGCAGCTTCACCAGGGTCGTGAAGGTGTTCGAGCCCGAGGCCCCCGAAGCCGGGGAGATCGTCGAGGGTACCCCAGACGAGCTGGCGGAGGCTATCCTAGCGAAGCTGCAGGAGTGTAAGGTGATCTAGATGGGCGAAGTACCTGTGAAGGTCACGGACGCCTGCACTGGATGCGGCGTATGCGTGGACGTCTGCCCCTTCGGCGCCATCGACATGATGGACGGGAGAGCCGTCATCAACGAAGCCTGCCGGGCGTGCGCCCAGTGCGTCGAAGCATGCCCCGTCGGGGCCATCGAGATGCGTGAGGCAGAGGCCGTCGACCTCTCGGATTACCGTGGCGTCATGGTGTACGCAGAGCAACGGGGTGGAAGGGTCCACCCGGTGAGCTACGAGCTGCTGGGGAAGGCCCAGGAGCTCGCCGCCCAGCTGTCCGAGCCCGTCTACGCCGTAGTCGTCGGCAGCGGCGTGGGAGCCGGCGCCATGGAGCTCGTCAACAGGGGGGCAGACAGGGTGTTCCTCTACGACGACCCGGCGCTCGCCGAGTTCAGGGACGACCCGTACACCGACGTGTTGGCGCGGTGCTGCAGGGAGGAGAAGCCCAGCATATTCCTCATAGGCGCCACGAGCCTGGGCAGGAGCCTGGGGCCTAGGGTGGCAGCCAAGTTACGCACCGGATTGACCGCGGACTGCACGTACCTCGACATAGACCCCGAGACGGGGCTGCTCAGGCAGACTCGGCCCGCCTACGGCGGAAACATAATGGCCACCATCATCACACCCAACGGGAGGCCCCAGATGGCCACCGTCAGGTACAAGATGTTCCCCGAGGCAGGGAAGGCAGACGACCCCAAGGGCGCCGTAGTAGAGAAGCCCGTCGACATGTCCAGCGTGAGGGACAGGGTCAGGGTGCTCGGCTTCGAGGAGGCCAAGGAGCAGGTGAGCATAACCGAGGCCGACCTCATAGTCTCTGGGGGCCTCGGCATGGGCGAACCCAAGGGATTCACGCTGATAGGGGAGCTGGCTGAGACCCTGGGAGCCGCGGTCGGCGCCTCCAGACCCACAGTCGACGAGGGATGGATCGACTACAGGCACCAGGTCGGTCTCAGCGGCAGAACCGTCAGGCCCAAGGTATACATGGCTTGCGGCATCAGCGGCGCCGTCCAGCACCAGGCAGGCATGAAGACGAGCGACGTCATCATCTCGATAAACAAGGACCCGGAGGCACCCATCTTCAAGATCTCCAGCCTCGGAGTGATCGGGGATTTATACGAGGTGGTTCCTCGTCTCATAGAGAAGATAAAGGAGCACAGGGGACGTGCCTGAGTACAACGGAGTAACGCCTGAACTGAGGAAGCAGATAGAGGCCGTCGTGGGGCCGGAGAACGTATCCTCCAACCCTGAGGACCTGAAGAAGCACGCGGTAGACGAGAGCCCGCTGGAGCCCCACCCACCTCAGCTGGTCGTGCGGCCAGGCTCGACGGAGGAGGTCTCCATGGCGCTGAGGCTGGCCAACGATAACATGGTGCCCGTGACTCCTCAGGGCTCCCTCACCGGCCTGAGCGGGGCCGCCCACCCGGTCTACGGGGGCATCGCCCTGAGCCTCGAAAGGATGAACCGCATACTGGAGATCGACGAGGACAACCTCATGGCCACCGTGGAGCCCGGGGCCCTGATAAGCGAGATCCACGAGGCAACCGAGGCCCTTGGCCTCTACTACCCCCCTGACCCGGGTCAGGAGTCGGGGAGCATCGGAGGCAACATCTCGACGAACGCGGGCGGGATGAGGGCCATGAAGTACGGAGTCACCAGGGACTTCGTCAACGGGTTGGAGGTGGTGCTGGCCGATGGCGAGGTCATCAAAGTGGGCGGCAAGAACGTAAAGGACAGCACAGGCTACAGCCTCATCGACCTCATCATCGGCAGCGAGGGGACCCTCGGCGTCGTCACCGAGGCAACGCTGCGACTCGTCCCCAAGCCCAAGCTGACGGCGCTGATCTACGCACCCTTCACCTCCGCCATCGACGCGGCCAACGCAGTCAAGGAGATAATACGCAAGAAGATAATGCCCTTCGGCCTCGAGTACATGCCGCAGCACACCGTGCTCACCGTGGAGAGGTACCTCGAGAAGAAGGTGATGCCGGATAACACCCACCCCGCGTACCTCCTCGTGGCCGTGGAGGCCGACACCCCCGAGGAGCTGGAGCGGCAGCTGGAGACGGCGGGCATGATATGCCTCGAGTCGGGGGCCGTGGACGCCTACATCGCAGACACCGCCGGCAGGCAGGAGCTTATCTGGGAGGGCAGGAAGGCCGTGTTCGACGCCTACATCGCCCTGTACACCGTGGACGAGGCAGACGTCTGCATACCCCGGAACAGGATACCCGAGTACATCGAACGCGCCGAGGCCATAGGCGAGAAGCACGGGGTACTCCTTGTTCCCTTGGGCCACGCCGGCGACGGCAACCTCCACTACACCATAGTAAAGCGAGAAGAGACACCGATGGAGGAATGGCCTGGGCTCATGGAGGCTGCGCTCAGCGACCTCATAGACATGTCGCACGAGATGGGGGGAACAGCGTCAGGCGAGCACGGGCTCGGGTACACCAAGAGGCACTACCTGGAGCGCGAGGTGGGGCCCAGGCAGGTGGCGCTCATGAAGGGGATTAAGGCGGCGTTCGACCCCAACGGGATAATCAACCCCGGGAAGGTCTGGCCCTAGTACTCCCTGTAGGCCTCCGCCAGGGGGTGGCCCTTGCAGTAGAGGCCGAAGGCCTTGTACCAGCCGAAGGGGCTCTTATGCACCGTGAGCCCCACGGCCTCCAACGCCTCCTTTAGATCGCCGAGGAACCTCTTGGCGCGTCTGGGGCTGCCAAGCTCGTGGCTAAGATGCGCGTAGGGGTACAGCACAACGTTCTTGCAGCCGATGCGCCCCGTGTCCGTCTTTATGTTCTCGACGTAGGCCTCGACGATCTCCGGCTCCCTGTCCACGTCTCTCTTCTCGAAGCACGTGAAACAGACCAGCGCGTTCTCGTACTCGCCCTCCTTGGGGCTCGCGGGGTGTTCCGCGACGGGCGTCTCCTTAGTGACCTTGTAGCTGAACTCCGAGCAGTGAAGCTGTAGAACCTTCAACTCCTATCGGTTGAATGACGCCTTAGAAGGTTTTAGGGGTTTCTACGCTTGGACGTCTAGAGTTCCTTGGCTGCATCGATGAGCTTCGCGGCCTGCTTCTCGCTGAGGCTCGTCTTCTCAGACAACGCTGCGGCGTCTGCTACAGCTACCTTGGCGACGGTGTCGTAGCCTCCGCTCACCAGCTTCTCCTCAGTGGCCTTACCGACTCCCTTGATCTCGGAGACAGGCTTCTTTGGCTCTGCCTTTGGTGCCGCCTTTGGTGCTGCCGCAGTCTTAGCGGGTTCCTTGGCTCCTGCTCCTTCCTTGCTCAGCTTTATGGTCATGCATGAGACGTTTCTCGCGGCATCGCCGTCCATGATCTTCTCAGTATCGATGGTGATCTTGGGCTTCGCTAGGCCTTCGATGTACCTATTACGGGCTATCTCGGCGACGTCGACGGCTGTGCTGATGCTCCTGCCCCTCGCCTTGATCTCGACGGTGTCCTGGTTGTTGAAGGTGGCCAGCACAGCCATGACGTAGCTCATGGCCGGCTTCCTGCCGATGTAGACTATGTTGTCTCGACTCATTGTATTCACATCATTTTTAAGCAGTGTACTTAAAAGTGCATCTTTTTTAGGGAATAAAAAAGTGGAAAATCGGTGTTTTTACGCTGATCTGGAGGAAATATGGCTCTGGATCCGTAAGCCTATAAGGGCTTCGGGTCATTGATCACATGTTTTTTACATTCAACGGCTTCTTCTATACCATGTCTGAGAACGATTTCTGGCCGGACGGCTACAGGTGCTGCGTCCAGCTTAGCTTCGACTACGACTCCAACAGCGCCCTCGTCCGCAGGGAGCCCCTGGACATCGTCGCCCAGAGCCGGGGTAGGTTCGCCCCCAACACGGCGATCCCCCGTATCCTTGATCTGCTGGACAGGCACGAGATCAGTTCCACGTTCTTCACCCCAGGGTGGACGGTGGACAACTTCACCGAGAGCTGCGAGGAGATAGTGAGCAGGGGCCACGAGATGGGAGCCCACGGCTACCTCCACGAGCGCCTCGCCGAGATGAGCTGGGAGGGCGAGCGCGGCGTCTTCGAGAGGAGCATGGCGAGCCTCGAGAGGCTCGGCGTCAAGCCTGAGGGCTTCAGGGCGCCGTACTGGCTGATAAGCGACAGGACCCTCGACCTCGTGGTGGAGCTGGGGTTCAGGTACGACAGCAACTTCATGGTTACAGCATCATTATGTCATTAACTATCTAATAATATGAGGGGTTTCACCCGCTGAGGGGTGTCAATGGGGTTTGAACGCCTCAGGGGCTACCCCCGAGATGTTAGGAAGGGTGCCGAGAATAAAACATTTTTCGAGGCGCTATAAAACAAGGTGGGTATTATCGAGAGGTGGAGGTGTGCCTTAATGTTTTATCTAGTTGTGATCATAAGTATTTACCGTGATCTGAATGGGTTTCTGGCCAGACGGATACAAAGCGTGTTTTAACCTAAGTTTTGACTATGATAGTAACAGCGCGTTAGTGAGGAGGGCACCACTAGATATAGTAGCCCAGAGCCGAGGAAGATACGCCCCAAACGTAGCCATCCCTAGAATACTCGATCTACTTGATAAACATGAAATCAACGCGACCTTTTTTACACCAGGGTGGACTGTGGACAACTTCATGGAGAGCTGTGAGGAGATAGTGAGCAGGGGCCACGAGATGGGAGCCCATGGTTACCTACATGAAAGATTAGCAGAACTATCATGGGAGTCTGAGAGAGGCGTGTTTGAGAAATCAATGCATGCATTCGAGAAGATAGGGGTGAAACCTGAGGGATTCAGGGCGCCTTATTGGCTGATCAGTGATAGAACCCTAGACTTGGTTCAAGAACTTGGATTCAGATACGATTCGAATTTCATGGACTCAGATATGCCTTACATACTAAAATGGAGAGGGAAAGAAACGGGACTCGTGGAGCTACCCGTGGAGTGGCAGCTGGATGACTGGCCACACTTCGAGACAAACAGGATGACCACGGCGCAGGTCTACGAGATGTGGAAGCCCGAGTTCGAGGGTATT
The DNA here is from genome assembly GCA_964412065.1 of uncultured Candidatus Bathyarchaeia archaeon. Lineage (GTDB taxonomy): Archaea > Thermoproteota > Bathyarchaeia > TCS64 > TCS64 > RBG-16-57-9. Next base: position 945 of record CAYPNN010000083.1, on the reverse strand, counting down.
TATGAGCTTGGACGCTATTTTGGATTGACCTGTCACCCCCAATGCATCGGACGGATAAGTAGACTGAAAATGCTTGATAAACTACTTACCGAGGCTGAAAAGAAGGGCGACGTATGGTTCCCTTCATGCAAGGAGCTGGCGGATTGGACACGGAAGAAATTAGGATAATTTCACGCATGAATAGGTATAGGGTCTCCCTGTGAGGGGTGAGAGTAAACCATCTATCCCCATCAACACACATCTATTAACTTCACCATATGACACCACCAGAGAAAACCAACAAATAGAATGTACCTTAGTGGTGCGCGATAAAGAATCTTGTTGGTGCATACGCTAGTTAACACAAGCATTCTATAAACAGTGAGTAGAAACCACACAACTTCAAAGATAATACCTTCCCAATTTCAAAAGAACCCAATATCTCAGAGATAGATGTTACAGGTGAAAACAAATACGAAGCCATTGAATCATATAAATATCTTAAGTTTGTTCACTTTGCAGAGAGAATAAATACCTATACGGCGTTCTAGCAAGTCGAAGAAGAGAAATAGAAAAATTGATCCTATTTTTTCTAATTTTTTTTTCGTTTCTGACCTTTAATCATAAACAGTCATATAAAAAGACGGTAAAAATCGTCAAACTGTTTTTATGGTTGAACGTAATTGAACCGCGTAGTATGGAGGTAAGTAAGAACCCCATCGGCGTGAAACTGACAAAGCAAGACGAGGTTCTGCTCCGTCGTGTCTGCGAGGACCGCGGAGAAAACCTGTCTAGTTTTGTTAGGCGCGCCTTAAGAAGAGAACTGGCGTCCCTCAGTTACTATGATAAGGGCGTCAAGAAGAGCCTTGGGCTCAAGTCGGAGCCGCAAAGTAAACAGTCTATGGAGGTTGGAGGTTTGTAGAATGGGTAGTCCATGGCCCTGCCAGGCCACGAACCGATACACCC
>CAYPNN010000082.1:4481-6771 GCA_964412065.1 uncultured Candidatus Bathyarchaeia archaeon | reverse complement strand
CGACGGCTCTGTTCAGCCTCTTCCAGCCACGGAGAGATCTTCTGGTCGTCTCCTCGTCTCCATTTATAATACCGTAGATGGCGGAACCTTTCCTCGGAAACCCTTCATCCATGGTGTTTCGCGCACGGTTACTGATTCATGTAAATAGATTTCATGTTTTTGGATGATTATTCGCGGAGATTTACTCGTGTATTCGTTTGCGCCCAACCTTCCATCACTTACTCCGTGCCGCGCGTATGTAACTATCTCTCCATAAGATTCATGACTACACCAATTGCTATGGGGTCTTTGTGAGGTCTTCTTGGACGTGAATTGACGAGTCTGCGTTTCCCTTATTATTGGTTACTTATTATAAGCGTTTTTTATGGGTTGGATGGACGCGTGTAGGCGGCTGTTCATCGATTTATAGTTAATTTTATTCATGTGTCACAGTGAAAAAAAATCCCGGATTAGTTTATCCATATGGTGTGCTGATGAAGCGACGCAATGGAGAGAGGAGGAGTCGAACCTCCACGCATTCGCCAATCAAGGCGCCGTTCTCCCGGTTAAACTATCTCTCCCCGGAGAGGTGGACGCTGAATATCTAGAAAGTTTGATGCAGTTGATGCCCTCACGTCTATAGATCCACCCTTCCGACATTCTAATATCCATTTACCGTGATAAAAGTATGGCACGTTGAGATCTCTTAAACTCCCCTCATTGGCAAATGCTATATAAATTCGTTAGCAAGCGCTGAGCTTCAGGCTCGTTAAGCAAGTTGATTTGTGAACTCGTTGATGTCAGAGTACTCTGTGATGCGTTTAACCTCCTCGTACATGGTTCTTGACTCCTCCTCACCCAGGACGAAGCTGGAGCACTCCATGAACTTGCTGTAGACGTCTTCTTCTCGCAACGGTTTCTCCGGTGTGCCTCTCGCGTCCTCGGCGACGCGTCTAAGCACTCGTCCATCATCCAGCTCCACCTCTACCACGCTCCTCATCTTATCTGTTCCCATCCGAGCGAGCTCGGAGTCATGCATCGTCCTGACTCGGCGCATCATCTGCTGTACCTTGGGGCTGTTAACATACTCGTCGGTGTACTCCCTGAGACCCGCTTTACCCTCAAGTAGGATGCTGGATAACCCGAACTGGAGGCTGAACTTGGCCTCGAGCTCATTCACGGGCATCTGGTACCTTAGCGGCTCGAGGATGTTGGGGCCCGCACGGAGCCTGACCTCCTTGACGTTATCCTGGGTTAGGCCATGCTCTCTCACCATCTCCAGCAGGGCGTCCATGGAGGGTTGCCCGAGGGAGCCACATGGGTACATCTTCAGAGTGGCTCCGGGGTCGACGATGGAGTAAGGTTTGCCCAGCTTCCCCATTATGTTATCCTTGTCGTAGCCGTCTCCCAGCACCTGGAAGAAGCCCCACTGCCCGTCCAGGGCGTTCTGGTCCGCCGTGAATCCCATCTCAGCCAGGGTCATGGCGGTTACCCCGTTCATGGCCGCCCTGCCTGCGTGAAGAGGCTTGGTCATCGTCCCGAAGTTCACCCTTATACCTGATGCTAGGCTAGCCGTGATGCCTAAGCCGCATCTCAGCTCCTCCCCTCTGAGCCCCATCAAGGTGGCTGCCGCGGCGAATGCGCCGAATGCGCCTATGGTGGCCGTGGTGTGGAACCCTCTCCGGTAATGTTTTGGGTTGATGGCCTCCGCCATCTTACATTCCACCTCGAACCCGGTGATGAAGGCCTCGATGAGCTCTGAGCCGCTGCACGACACCTGCTCCCCCACTGCGAGTGCGGCTGCCAGCACGGGGACGGTGGGGTGAGTCAATAGACCGTATATTCTGTCTTTTGAGGAGGCGAGCTGGGTGTCGTCGTAGTCGTCAGCGTGTCCGCTTGCCCCGTTCACGAGGGCGGCGAGGGTGGGCGAGGTCTTGGTCTTGAAGCCGACTAGGGTGGAGGTAGACAGCCTCGTTTCCTTGAGCGCGTATGTGGCCAGCTTCTTCGCGCACTCTGTCCTAGAGCCTGCGAGCATCACCGCCAAGCCGTCGGTTACATGCGTGATGGCTTTGGCCTTCAACGGCTCGCTGATCATCTTCTCTCTCAGTAGAAACTCTACTATCTCGGAGCTGCAGGTATCAGTCATAGAATCTGAGTAATAATGATGGCCGTGTTTTTCAAACTTGCCTCAGAAAGGGTTCCAGTGAAGAACGGAAAACGTCGGGTGATATCTCCACTCTTGGTGGCGTTGGAAGCCCACTACTGCGCGCGTTTTTTACTAGTGTTGTTGTGTGGGCATCCCACCTGCATG
>CAYPNN010000082.1:2884-4471 GCA_964412065.1 uncultured Candidatus Bathyarchaeia archaeon | reverse complement strand
TGCATGCGGATCGTCGGAATAGTAGTTTAAATAAAATCAGATCGTGTGCACCACGTACTACCAGGCGCTCTGGCCCCATAGGTCACGTAGTTTAACTATATGGCTCTGAGGTAATGGGTTAAACTCGGTGGTTTCTGCTGCTTCCTTGATCTGGTCAAGATTGGAGAACCCTACCAAAGCAGTGCTAACACCTGTATGCATGAGAACGAACTTGAGCGCCGCTTGCGGAAGACTTCGTATTTCTCCTTGAACTAAAAAATCTAATCTGCTTGATCTGGTTTGGTCTCTCTCATATTCACCGCCAAGCACCATGGGCCCTCTCACTGATGGGGCAGCATATCCTTTTCGTGAACCATCTCCCCCAACTGCACCAGCAGCCATAACACGTATGGCGGCGACCCCCATCCTACCTTCACTGGCTTTATCGATTAATCGTTTGAAGTTATATCCGCTAAAATTGTCCGGTACTCGATATCCTGCGCTTGGATTTAACAGATTGAAGTAAGCCTGAACAACGTCAAAACGTTTACTCTCAATCACCTCATGGAGAGCAGCGGTCTCACCCAAACCAGTAAATCCAATGAAACGGGTTTTTCCCTGTCTTCGCAAACTATCGAAGGCGTCAGCTACCCCATTTTCGCCGAGAACGTCCAGAACGCTGAGAGATCGAGGCCACTCAGAGCTGTCTCTACTTGAAGCTATTCTTGAATGAAGCTGGAGAACATCAACGTGGTCACGTTGAAGACGATTTAGACTCGCCTCAACACTGCGTTCGACAGCATCCGGAACATCGTCTAGTTGCTCCAAGGAGAGCCCGACCTTGCTCGCAAGCACAACGTTCGGATCAAGCTCCGATAGGACCTTACCTAGATTCGTCTCGGATATTCCATCACCGTAACTGGGTGCAGTGTCGAAGTAGTCGATTCCAAGATCCAATGCAAGTTCCACTGCCTCAATCTGTTCTTCGTGAGAGCCACGTATCATCAAGCCGCCTATGTTACCGCAGCCGAATCCAACCTCTGACACATCTAACCCCGTTCTACCCAAAGTTCTGTACTTCATTTTACATCACCTCCGTAATAGACAGATAGTTATGTGAAGGAGGGCATTACTTCTCTAGCGAAATTCCTCATGTAATCGAGGTAATTTTCGTCTCTTGGGAAGTAGGTTACAAGATATTTGGCGTCTAACTCGGTTGCTGATTCAATATTCTCTGCGTACTTCTCGGGAGTATATTGATTTCCTCTGAGGTCCACCGCATAAGCAGGCCTACTTGGACGACCTGCCTTCCTAGCTACCTCGTAGACGTAGTCTCTGCTCTTTTGGACGTCCGCTTGACTTGTCTCCTCCCCCCTCGCTGTCCTTGACGTAACGTTGAAAATGTCACCGAGTCTTCCAGCCAGACCCAGCATCCGATATGACCGGGCTCTACCTGACACAAATAGGATAGGATGCGGTTTCTGAACAGGTTTAGGCTCTAAAACAGCCCGCTCGGCTTCATAGTGTTCCCCATTAAAGGTCACCTCATCCTCAGTCCACAACCTCAGCATCAAATCAAGACCCTCAATGGTTTTATCAACCCGGACC
>CAYPNN010000082.1:0-2874 GCA_964412065.1 uncultured Candidatus Bathyarchaeia archaeon | reverse complement strand
CCTTTGGAGACCCCCATTGACTATACCCCTTAAACTCTGCCTCAGACCAACCTGCTCCTACACCTAATAATACTCGCCCATCTGATAAAACATCTAGAGTCGATATCATCTTCGCGAACATACCTGGAGGCCTAAACGGAATTGGGCTGAACTGTGTGCCGAGACGGATGTGATCCGTCTTACCCGCGAGGTAAGTCAAGGTAACCCAGGTCTCAAGCGTAGTGACGTCAATAGGCTCTCTAGTTTGCCACATATAATGATCGGACATTAGGAAACCATAGAACCCCAATCGGTCAGCCTCGACAACAACCTCTTCAACCCATTTACCTTCACCAAACCGATTATCTAATTTTATTAAAAATTCCAATTTTAAAACCAAAGAAAAGATAGGGTCTAAAGCATATAAACATGTGCGCGTAGTAATGTTTGGATAAACCTAAAGCAGACCCTAGTAAATGGTTGACAATTGATTGTGAAAGATTAGACGGAGTTGGATGATTACTAGGTTTTTATGTGGGCACCCCACACCCGCCAACCTCGAATTGATTGTTATGGTTATTATCTTTATGGAAACTCAAAGTGTCAGGAACAGGATGTAATCAGGGATTTGGTTAAACACCATTACAATATGGAGTATACGGTATGCATGCGCCCAGAACCATGAAATATGTAGACAACGAAGTATCTTAACTGAATTATCATGCCTTTCAAAGACGTAATCGTTGAAAGAGAGGATAGAAAACTTCTGGTAAAGATAAACCGGCCCGAGGTACTTAACGCGCTCCGTGAAGACACCTTCCTTGAGTTAGAGCAGGCGCTGAAAGAGTTTTCAGGTGCAGACGAGTACTGGGCGATGATAATCACGGGGGTGGGGGATCGAGCGTTCTCAGCAGGCGGAGACATTAAAGCCCTCAATAACATGAACAGCAGCGACGCAGCCGCCTTCGCCGCCATGACCCACAGGGTCCTCGACAGGTTGGAGAGCGTCCCCAAGCCCGTTATCGCAGCCGTCAACGGCTTCGCTCTCGGAGCTGGATGCGACCTCGCCGTCGCATGCGACATGGTCATAGCATCCGAGAAAGCACGGTTCGGGGAGCCCACCGCAGGTCTGGGGATCACGACCCCCTTCGGCGGCACTCAGAGGCTTCCGAGGATCGTCGGCCCCAAGAGAGCCAAACAGCTCTTCTTCACCGGCGAGACCATAGACGCCGAGGAAGCGCTCAGGTTTGGTCTAGTGAACAAAGTCGTCAAGCATGATGAACTAATGCCGGAGACAAGGAGGCTGGTGGAGAAGATGCTTGAACGCGCCCCAATAGCCGTCGGCTACTTTAAACAGCTCGTTAACCTCAACTCCTATGGGAGCCTAGGTGAAGGCGATAAGCTGGAACAAGAGCTCTTCGCGAGATGCTTCGAAACCGAAGACAAGAATGAGGGCATGGCCGCCTTCCTCGAGAAGAGGAAGCCGATGTTCAAAGGCAGATAACTTGTGTAAGCCTAAACATGCATGCACACAGGATACCAATCACTGGCGGCGGTACCTCAAGAAATAATTAAAATACTTTTCTCTCATGTGTAGACCCTTTTTAATCACTTCTCCATTTACATACATGGCGCTAATGATGCCGAGCATAGAGATCGTTGAACTCACCAAGATCGCCGAGAAGAAGCGTATAGCTGTGACTGGCTTCGCCGGGGCGGGCTCCGTAGGCAACACCGCCCTCATGCACGCGGTCAGAGCCGAGGGCTTCGAACAGGTGGCCTACGTCCACGGCGACATGATGCCCCCCTTGATGATCTTGGTGGAGGGAAAGCCCAGACATGGCTTCCGTGTCTACGCCGATGGGAAGGACCGGCTCATGTTCCTGGTGACCGAGGTGCTGCTATCCACCGAGTCCGCCTGGGCCGTAGGCAGGGAACTCATGACGTGGCTCAGGGAGAAAGGCTTGGAGGAGATAATAGCTCTCGAGGGGTTCCCCTTCGCCCAGGCGGGGAGGAGGGTCTTCGGCTTCACCACGGGCGGCAGAGACCTACAGGGCTACGGCGTCCAGCCCCTGACCGAGGGAGCCGTGCCTGGGGTTAACGCCGCCCTGCTGGACGAGGCGGTGAAACAGGGCGTAGATTGGACCACCATTTTCATCCCGACCCAGGTCATCGGCGGCGTCGATTACGGGGGAGCAGCTGACGCCGTCCAGGTGCTCAACAAGATGTTAAACCTGGACATAGACACCGAGAGGCTCCACGTGATGTCGGAGACCATGGCCAGGGCGGCCAGAACCGTGCAGCGACAGCAGAAGAAGGGAGGATTACTGGGCAGGATATTCCCAGGAGAACACGACGGCTGACTCCAATCATCCCTAATATGAGCACCCAGAGGCGGTAAGATGCATCAAGAACACCAGGACCATCACGGTCTGCTGATGAAGCGACGCACTGGAGATAGGAGGAGTCGAGAGACTACTTTTTCGACCATGCATGTGCTACTAATTCTATTCAGGTATCTGTAGTTCTCTTGGGTCGACCCGTTTTATGCCGGGGGCTCTGTCGTAGGCGTTGTCCGTGGATAATACGGTGTGATCTGGAACCTCGTCTGTCAGGGCTGTGGCTGCGTATATGGCGTCGAAGATGGATGTCAGCCCGTAGCTGGATACGAGCTCCAGCGCGGGGATCACGCTGACCAGCGGCGCGGAGGCGCTGGTGACTAGGAACGCGTCTCACTTCGAGAGGGTTCCGGGTCTAAAGGTCGAGGAGCATTAAATGAAAGACACTCATCTTCAGCTGAAGCCCATTTTGGATGATCACTTGTTTCTGTTGACGGATCATTGATTATTCTAGCTCGAGGACAGATAAAAAAAATGTTTTTATCAATTATTTATT
>CAYPNN010000081.1:0-6789 GCA_964412065.1 uncultured Candidatus Bathyarchaeia archaeon | reverse complement strand
CTCTTCGGCGGCGTCCTGGGGCCCTTCTTCTGGGGGTACCTCAGCGACAGGATGAGCCGGAAGCCCCTCATAATAGGCGTCATGGCGGCGTCCAGCGGTCTATATTTTCTGCTCCAGTTCGTGGGGAACTTGTGGCTCCTCGCCGCGGTGCTCTTCATGATAGGGTTCCTGGTCCAGTCGGTCATCGTCCAGAGCGTGCTGTCGGACTCGGTGCCCAGCAGCCAGCTGGACCAGATCTTCGGTTTCTACTTCACCCTGGGGTTCACCCTGGCCTCGGTGTCCAGCGTCGTGTTCGGGTACATAGTCGAGCTCTACGGCTTCGGCTGGGGGTTCACGTACATCGCTGCGGTGACGCTGGTCTCGATGCTGCCGGCGCTCTTTATATCCGAGCCCCGGAAAACGTAGGGTATAGGCTTCGCCCACTCCTAGTTCCTTCCAGATAGATACTTGTGTATCGACTGGGCAGCTGTCCTCCCCTCGCCTAACGCCTGTATCACTGTGGCTCCTCCGCTGATGCTGTCCCCCCCGGCGAACACGCCGGGGACCCTCGTCTGCAGGTTTTCGTCAACCTGTATTCCCCCCCACCTGTTCACCTCGAGACCACCGGCGCGTTCAAGGAACAGCCTGTTAGGCATCGTACCTATGGCTTCAATGACTGTGTCAAACTTTTCTCTGAACTCGCTTCCCTTGAAAGGTAACGGCCTCCTCCTGCCGCTTTTCTCTGGTTCACCCAACACCATGCGTATCAGGTCCAGGCTCTCGACCCACCCTTCTCTACCATTGATCTTTATCGGGTTAACTAGCTCATGGAAGATCACGCCCTCCTGCACGGCGTGCTCGAACTCCTCCGCCCTCGCGGGGGCCTCCGTCCTCGTCCTCCTGTAGAGGAGGTGGGTCTCGGCTCCGTAGCGCAGCGCGCACCTCGCCGCATCCATGGCTACGTTCCCCGCCCCGATCACCGCCACCCTCCTGCCAACAACTATCGGGGTGTCGTACTCCTCAGGGAACCTGTACGCCTTCATGAGGTTGGTCCGTATCAGGAACTCGTTGGCGGAGTAGACGCCGTTTAGCTCTTCGCCGGGGATCCCCATGAAGCGCGGCGCCCCTGCGCCCGTGCACACGTAGACGGCGTCGAACCCGTCCAGGATCTCGTCGAAGCCGACGTTCAGGCCAACGATCCTGTTCAAGTTTATTGTTACCTCCAGCTTCTCTAGGTATCTGAGCTCCCTGTCCACCGTGTTCTTGGGTAGACGGAACTCGGGGATGCCGTACTGGAGGACTCCACCCGGCTTGTGGAGGGCCTCGTAGACCGTGACCTGGTACCCGTGTTTCCTGAGGTCGACCGAGCAGCTGATGCCGCTGGGGCCGGAGCCTATGACGGCCACCTTCTCCGGCCGTTCGGCTATCTCTAGCGGCTCCTCGACGCCGTTGTCCATGGCCCAGTCGCCGATGAACGACTCCAGTTTCCCTATGTTGATGGGTTCGCCGACGCGCCCGAGGGTGCAGGCGCCTTCGCACTGGTTTTCCTGTGGGCAGACCCGCCCCGCTATGGATGGTATGGGGTTGCTCGTCTTAAGCGTCATGTAGGCGTCCCTGAGCCTCTGCTCCGCGATCTCGTTGACGAACCTCTTCACGTCGACCAGCACGGGGCAGTGGTCCATGCACGGGGGTTTCGCGCATTGGAGGCACCGCCTCGCCTCCTCCACGGCCTCCTCCGCTGAGTACCCGAGGGGTACCTCGTCGAAGTTGTGTATCCTCTCCTCGACGGGCTGCTCCCGCATGGGCACGCGTTTCCTCTCCATCGCTAACCCTCCCTCCTCTGGAGGTACGCCTCCTTGGCTACCTCCTCCGGCTTCTTGAACATGCCGAGCCTGTTTATGACCTCGTCGAAGTTGACCTTGTGGGCGTCGAAGAGGGGCCCGTCTATGCAGGTGAGCTTCATGGCTCCGTCGATGAAGACCCTGCACGCGCCGCACATGCCCGTGGCGTCGACCATTATCTGGCGGAGCACCGAGCGCGCCGGGACATCATACTGCCTCGTCAGGTCAGCCATCTTCTTCAGCATCTTTATGTCGCCGCACCCAAGCACGAGGTCGATCCTCCGTTCCCGGAGAAGGCCTCTCAGGACGTCGTTGTAGTGCCCCTTCACGCCGTACGATCCGTCGATCGTGGTGACGTAGTACTCGTGGCTGACCGGTCTCAGCTCCTCCTCGCAGTAGACGTCTTCCTTCGTCGGGAACGTCTGGATGGAGATGACGTGGTTCCCCTCGACCCTGTGCAGCGCCTCGCAGTATGCGTAGTTCTCGGCATGCCCGCAGACGAGGTCCGAGCACCACACGACCGTGCCGTACCTCTGTATGGGGAAGGCGTTACCCATGGGGCCTACGACCTGGTAGAACGAGTCCCCGACCCCGCAGTCGTCCAGCTCTAGGCTCGTCTTCCCCAGCCTCTTTATGAACATGGTGATCCTGCCGTCCTCCGTCTTCTGGACCGACATGGGGATCCTTTCACCCTTCTCGTGGGTCATGAGGACGACGAACTGCCCCGGTCTGAGCCTCTCGGCGACGTGCGGCGCCTCGACCTCGATGAGGTAGTCCTGCGAGTTTAGGTCGCGCTTCTTCGTGATTAGGAACTCGGACATCTCTGAATGGATGTCAGGATTGTATATAAAATTTAGGCTGGACTAACATAAATTTATAGTTGTTATTGGAAGTATTCCGACATTTCATGTTTTATTACCTTTTTTTATCTATTTTTCACGGATGTATGTGTGTTACTTTCGCTTCCTTATATGGAGACAGGGGACGAACGTCGAGAAAGCGCGTGAACCAAGGGATTCCTCAGCCCTCTAAGCCTCAAAGAGCCCAAGCCCACACATCTAAGCTTGGAGTTAACCCTCTATAGCCGGCGTACCCGCAAGGTGCCTTTCATTGAGGGGCTTCAGTCCTCGTTAGGACTTGACTGTTTACCCTCGTGAGAGCGATCTGGCTCCGTATATAGTGTAGGGCTGCGTCGGCTTCGAAGGGTTTGCAGGAGAAGACGTCGATGGAGATCAGGCTCCCCTCATCGAAGGTGTGGATGGCTATGTGGGACTTGTCTATGATGACGAACCCTGTCCACCCCGGGTTGCCTGGGGCACCCTCGACGACGTAGGGGCCAGCCAGTATTTTCATGTCTATCTTCGATGGTAGTTCACGTAGCAGGCGGCTGACCTCGGGTTCACCTATTGGGTGTTCCATGACGCCGTCGACGATGAGGTGTACCCCGATCATTCGGTAAGGTGGTTAGGCGTCGCTATATAAACGTGGTGCGCTGCGTCCGCGCGCGTTGAACACGCAGGGATTGTCTGACACGTTTTATCTTGTTTCGCGCAGTATTATGTCTCGGTGCTCTTGTTTCTGGGGCGTGTGAGGGAGGAGCTGGGGTTCCTCCGGGGCAACCTGCTTGTGCTCATGGTGAGCTACATGGTGTTCGGCTTCGCCAGCGGCCTCTTCGGCCCCTTCCGGAGCCCCTACATCCGGGAGCTGGGGGCGTCCCCCCTGGTGCTGGGGCTCATGACGTCGGTGGGCTACGTCATCCTGGCGTTCATCAGGATACCGGGGGCGTACATCGCGGACAGGTACGGGCGCCGCAAAGTGATAGCGGTGTTCACCTTCGGGGCGGCGCTGAGCTACGCGTTCTACGTGTTCGCTTGGGACTGGAGGCTGATACTGGTGGCTGTGGTGGTCTCCAGCCTGAGCCAAATCTACCAGCCCGCGCTGGAGGCCATCGAGGCGGACAGCCTTCCCCCCGGGAAGCGGGGCCTGGGGTATAGCCTCATCTATATCATGCCCGGCATACCCGTCTTTCTCGGCCCGATGGTTTCTGGCTATCTAGTGGAGAGGCGCGGTCTCGTGCCCGGGATGAGGCTGGTCTACGCCCTCGTCTTCGTGTTCGTCTTGGCCGTCGCCGCGATGCGGTGGAGGTTCCTCGAGGAGACCATGGGGGAGGGCGGGTGCCTCGGCCACCGTGAGCTCGTTGCCTCGTTCAGGGAGTCCTTCGGGTCCATACGGGAGGCTTGGCGGGGCATGGGACGCGACGTCAGGTACGTCGCCCTGGTCTACCTGCTGATGAGCTTCGAGTACCCCCTCTTCGACACCTTCTACTCTCTATTCGCGTACGACGTGGTGGGCGTCACGGGCATGGAGTGGGGCATCATATCCACCATAGGGTCCGTGGCGTTGATACTGGTGGGCTACCCGGCGGGGAGGCTGGTGGACAGGATCGGGAGGAGACGCTCCATGCTGCTGGCCTACATGTTCTCGACCCCGGCCCTCCTCGGGTTCATGGCTGCCAGGGGGTTCACGCAGATGGTGCTGGTGGACGTCTCTTTCCGGGTGTACACGGCGCTGTTCTTCCCCGCGCTGATGGCGTTGAGGGCGGACATAATTCCCCGTGACAGGAGGGGCAGGGTCATGGGTCTCATGGGCACCCTGAGGAGCCTGGCCATAGTGCCCTCCGCAACCGTGTTCGGCTACCTGTACGAGGTCAACAGGGCTTACCCGTACGTCATCGGGGTGGTCATCGAGGTCGTCACCGTAGCCATCATCTACGCGTTGGTGGTGGAGCCGGCTAGGCAGATGGAGTAGCCGGCTACGGCCAGGTGCGCCTGACGGTGAACCAGTGGAACTCGCCTGTGGCATCCTCGTTCTCGACTTGGACGTCTGTTACGTGGGCGCCGGTGGGGCCTCGGTGGCACCACTGTATGAACCGGTCCACCATCTCCTGGGTGCCTTCTACGACGGCCTCGACGCCGCCGTTGGTCGTGTTCCGTATCCAGCCTTTGAGGTCGAGCTGGCTTGCCACGCGTCTGGCGTTGGCCCGGTAGCCGACGCCCTGCACCCGTCCCCTGATGTGGAGGTGGGCGCGGATCATCGTTCCTCGACCCCGTAGCGGGCCGATATGTAGCAGCTTCCCTCGTGGCTCACCATGCATGGGCCGACGGGGCTTTCGGGGGTGCAGGCTTCGTTGAAGAGGGGGCACCCCCAGGGATAGATTATGGCGCGTAGGACGTCGCCGCACCTGCAGCCGAGGGGCATCTCGTAGCTCGTCTCGGTCTCTACGGTGAACCGTCTGGCTGCGTCGTGGGCCTCGTACTCGTCCCTGACCCTGAGGCCGGACCTGGGGATGACGCCGATGCCCCTCCACGGCGCATCCGCTGGCTCGAAAACCTGCTCCATGAGCTTGAGCGCTCGGGGTGCTCCCTCGGGCTTGACGGCTCGTCTGTAGCTGTTCTCGATCTCGGCTCGGCCCTCCCTGATCTGCTTCAGTATCATGGCTATGCTCATGAGTACGTCGAGGGGCTCGAAGCCTGCGATGACCTGCGGCACCCTGTACCTCTCGGCTAGCTCCCTGTAGCCTATCTCGCCGATGATGGTAGAGACGTGGCCGGGGTCTATGAAGCCGTCAACCTGGGTGACCCCCATCTCCATCAACGCCATCATGGCTGGGGGTATGAGGAGGTGGGCGCTGTAGACGCTGAAGTTGGGCGGCGGCTCGGCGGCGAGCTCGCTGGCGGTGGTGGGGGCTGTGGTCTCGAAGCCGACGGCGAAGTGGATCACCTGCCTGCTCGTCTTCTCCGCCATCTTGACGGCGTCGTGGATGCTGTAGACGATGCGGACGTCGTGGCCGCGGGCCTTGGCGTCCTGGAGGCTGCCTAGGCCGGCTGGGACCCTCATCATGTCGCCGTATGTGGTGACGGTGTAGCCCTGCTCGGCGAGCCCTATAGCGTAGTCGATCCTGTTGGGGGGGACGGTGCATACTGGGCAGCCGGGGCCCATTAGTACCTCGACGTTCTTTGGGAGCATGCTGCGTATGCCGTACTTGGTGATGGTGTCCTCGTGGGTGCCGCAGACGTGGACGATCCTGTACTTTCTGCCGTCGCTGGCCAGATCCTCGATGAGCCTCATTATCTTCTTGGCTGTGTCGCTGTCCCTGAACGCGTCCACGAAGCTGTACATGGTAAACACCATGTGACTAATGAAATAAAAAGAAAATCAATTGATGACATTCTATTAATTTTTTTATATGACGCCCTTTTTTAAAATAAATACGTCTCCTTTAAATGGCGCGCAGCGTATGTTTGCCCTGATTCAGACTTTGGGTAAGAAGCTGGTGAAGACTGAGGTAGACATCCGCAAAAGGATGATGTACCCTAATGAGAACGACGTTCTCGGTATCGTGATCAAGAACTATGGCCAGACGCGCATGAACATAAAGTGTCAAGACGGCGAGACACGCATCTGCCGCGTGAGAGGTAAGATGAAGAAGCGGATGTGGGTGCGTGAGGGCGACGTGGTCCTCGTAAGCCCCTGGGATTTCCAGTCAGCCGAGAAGGGCGACATCATATTCCGTTACACCAGCAACCAGGCCTTCCTCTTGAGGGAGCGAGGATACCTCAACATAGAGGCGTAAACGATCTAGACCCATTTCTGTGCACGTAGACCGAATACCTATGCCGTGCGATAATTTTACTCCCCCATGAGAGTCGCGTAGGCGTTACATGATCCGGTGTCTATGTAGGTGGAGGCGAGGTAGATTGCATGATTTGGAAAAAAATTTTGCGCGTGAGCAACAAATAAACCGCGAGTCGGGTTCGACCCCCATTGCTGTTGGTGATATCATAAGAACATGACCTGATAATATTTGGCTAAAGTATTCTCTGAGTATCGGAATTCAGTTATTTCATATGACAAGGATATTGAAGTTCTCAATATAACAATCGTGCCTAAATTATTATTCTTTTAGAAA
>CAYPNN010000080.1:3156-6796 GCA_964412065.1 uncultured Candidatus Bathyarchaeia archaeon | reverse complement strand
GTCGGAGTGTGACGCCGCCGGCCTCCAGTTCATGTTGCCTATGCCGAACTCGACGGCCCCCCACACCCTCTCGTCCTCGACGACGTCTCCTGTGAGCTTCGCGCCTGGGTTGAAGCCGGGACAGAGGTGGGCTATCTTGAGCATGTTCGGGTCGTTGAAGCTCCTCAGCCACGCCTCGTACTTCACCGCGTCGTTCCCGGCGCCGAAGGCCATGATGTCGCCGTTCTTGATGGTCATCTCTATCGGGTCCTTGATGAGACCCAGCGGGGGGTTCACAGAGCCGTCGAAGACTATCTTGCCGTTCAGTGTCTCGGCGTCCATGCCCCAGTAGACCTGCCCCGACATCATGTGGGCGCCCGGCGTGTCAGCGTAGCCCAACGCGTAGCCAGCCCTTCTCTCCTTAGTCATCTTGAAGGTCACGTCCATGCCCGCGGGCGACGTTATCCGGAACTCGTTTGTGTCCTTGGCGATCTCGGTCAGCTTGTCCAGGAACTCCTTCAGCGCGGGGTAGTCTACTCTGCCGATGGTTCTTACCATCATGTCCACGTTCATGCCGACTAGGCAGCTGTATCTAAGCTTGGGGTTCTCCTTCATCGCCCTGTCGTAGACGTTGGAGTAGAATATCCACTGGTTGTTGTACTCGACCCACGTGTCCGCACCTTTCAACGCCCCAACCAGCGACTCGGTTGGGAACATCGGATCCGCGGCCTTTCCGACCCCGAGGGGAGCGGCGAGCCAGATGACCATGGGTTTACCTCCGGCAGCGAAGGCAGCCCTTGCCGTCGCGTTCACCACCCTCTCATCAGACTCGGTATCGGCCGTGATAACCATGGTCTCACCTTCTTTCAGTTTGAAGAGCTCTTTAACCAGAATATCCGCAGCCTTCCCTAACTCGAATTCATACCATTCTGGCATACAATTCACCGTTTTCACTGTTCCAGATAACTTAATAACATTTTTCTCTAACTATATAGCTTCAACTAGAAATATCATGAAACTCCCAATTTACTGATTAATTATGTTTTCAGATGATACTTCCCCATAAAATCAGAGCAATTTGTTTGTTAATTGTCGGTAATTATAAAAAAACTGAGCCTCTCTTTGTATTCATGGGCTTCAACTATAGAGTGGGCATAGACATCGGTGGAGCCTTCACCGACCTCGTCGCGTACGACAGCGCCACCAAAGATCTGAAGTGGGTCAAAGTCGAGAGCACGCCAAGGGAGCTCTCGGAGGGCGTCGTCGACTGCATCAGGAGGAGCGGCATCGCTCAGCCTGAGATGGAGCAGATAATCCACGGACAGACCGTCGTCATAAACACCATCATAGAGAGGAAAGGGGTCAACGTGGGGCTGCTCACGACGAGGGGGCACAGGGACGTCCTCGAGATCCAGAGGGCGAACCGTCGGGACATGTACAACTTCAAGTACAGGAAACCTGAAGCCATCGTACCCAGACACCTCCGATTCGAGGTCGATGAACGAACCATGGCAGACGGCACGATCCTCAAAGATATCAGCGGTGAGCAGGTGAATGAGGCCTCCGATAAGCTAGTCGAGAAAGGCGTCGACGCTATCTGCGTCTCGTTCCTCAACTCCTACGTGAACCCCGATAACGAGAGGAAGGCGGGGCAGATCATTAGAAGCCGCCACGACGTGCCCGTCGTCCTCTCCCACGAGGTCACCAGGGAGTGGAGGGAGTACGAGAGGTTCTCGACAGCCGCGTTAAACGCCTATATCCTCCCGATCCTTGACAGGTACCTCAGCAGGCTGCAGGGCAGCATCGCCCAGGACTCCCGTAAGTGCATGGCGATGACCTCCGACGGCGGGATGGTGTCATTCGACTTCGTCCGGAGGTTCCCCATATACACCGTCGAGTCCGGCCCCGTGGCTGGGGTGATCGGGGCGATAGGAGTCGCAGAGGCCATCGGGGAAAAGGACATCATCTCGCTTGACGGCGGCAGCACGACCACCAAGGCGTCACTAGTTGAGGGGCTTAACCCTGAGGTCACCACCGAGTACTACGTCGAGAGGGACAGGTTCAGACCCGGGTTCCCCGTGATGATCCCCGTCGTACGGACGGTGGAGATAGGGAACGGCGGAACCAGCATAGCCTGGATCGACGAGGTCGGCAGGGTGAGGGTCGGGCCCAAGGCCGCGGGTGCAGACCCCGGTCCCGTCTGCTACGGCAAAGGGGGGGATCAACCTACCCTCACAGACGCCTACGTCGTCACCGGAATGCTGAACCCTGACTACCTCCTGGGCGGAGAGCTGCCGATCCACAAGGACCTAGCCGTAACCGCGATCAACGAGATAGCGGAGGAGCTCGACACTGGCCTCGAGGAAGCCGCCGAGGGAGTCATAAAGCTGGCGAACGAGAACGCGGCATACGCCATAGACCTGGTCTCGGTGCAGAGGGGGTACGACCCAAGGGACTTCACGCTGATCGCCTACGGCGGCTCAGGCCCCATGTTCGCGCCCTTCATCGCCGAGGAGCTGGAGATCGGCAAGATAGTCGTACCCGTCATTCCTCCGGGGGTTTTCTCCGCCTGGGGCATGCTGAACACGGACGTCCGCCATAACTCGATACACACCCACATAACTCGGCTGGACGCGCCGGACGCCCTGGAGACCTTGATCCGCATCTACACGGACCTCGAAAAAGAAGTGAAGGGAATGTTCCTATCTGAGGGAGGCGAGGGCCCCACGGTGATCGAGAGGTACGCAGACATCCGGTACTATGGACAGGAGCACACCGTCAAGGTCTCGATACCTCCCGGGGCATTGTCGGCCCCCGACCTTCAGAAGATCCTCGATAGCTTCCACGCGACCCATGAGAGAGAATACGAGTTCAAGCTGCCCGGCGACCCTGCCGAGATCGTAAACTTCCACGTGGTGGGCGTCAGGAGGGTCCAGAAGCTCAGACTCGGAGAGCTACCAGAGCCGTCGCGGTCCCAGGACCCGCTGCTCACGATGAGGAGCGTCTACATCAACGGAGGCTACGAGGAGCTCCCCGTGTATGACCGAACCCTTCTAACCGTCGGGTTCAACCTCGACGGCCCCGCCATCCTGGAGGACCCGACCGCCACGATAATAGTGCTCCACGGGCAGAAGGCGTCCGTGGATAAGTTTGGCAACACCGTCATAAGGAGCGTGGATAGATGAGCGGAAAGAACAGCACGTCGCCCTTCACCCTGGAGATCATCAAGAACGGGCTGATAGTGGCCTCGGAGGAGATGTTCCACTGGTGGGGGCGGACGGCGAAGAGCCCCGTCATCTACGAGGTCCTGGACTACGCCGTGGGCCTCATAGACGCCGACGGCGAGAACCTCGTGACTCAGGCCCCCGGGATACCCGGCTTCACGGGTGTCCTCGACTTCGCCGCCGGGGAGGTGGTGGAGATGTGGGGAGACGACATCCGGGCCGGGGACGTCTTCGTGAGCAACGTGCCGTACCAGTCCGGGACCCACCTCAACGACGTCACCCTGATAATGCCCATCTTCAAGGGCGACCGGAGGCTCGGGTTCGCCGTGGCCAAAGGCCACTGGAGCGAGGTCGGGGGTATGCACTTCGGGAGCTGGACATCCGACTCCACCGAGATCTACCAGGAGGGGATCCAGTTCCCCTGCGTGAAGCTCTAC
>CAYPNN010000080.1:0-3146 GCA_964412065.1 uncultured Candidatus Bathyarchaeia archaeon | reverse complement strand
GGGGAGAGGCCAACAGGAGCATCGTGGAGATGATCAGGTACAACTCCAGGCTCCCCGACTTCGTCCTCGGGGACATGTACGCCCAGGTGGCGTCGTTGAGGGTCGCCGGGAGGAGGGTGAACAGGCTCGTGGAAAAGTACAGCCTGGACACGGTCCTCTACGCCATGGACAAGCTGCTGGAGGACGGCGAGAACTACGCCAGGCTCAAGATGAAGGAGCTGCCGAAGGGAACCTTCAAGGCCGAGGACTGGATCGACGACGACGGCATAACGGACGACCCCATCCCTGTGAAGGTGGAGGTCAAGATCACGGACGACGAGTTCCTGGTGGACTTCACGGGCAGCGGCGAACAGGCAGCGGGGTCCATCAACTCGGCGTACCCCAGCACCGTCTCCGGGGTCAGGGAGACCTACATGGCCATGATAGACCCCTACACCCACCCCAACGGAGGCTTCTTCGCGCCCCTCAACATCATCGTCCCCAAGGGCACTGTCTTCAACCCCCAGAGGCCTGCCCCCACCTCCACGTTCTGGGAGGGGATGTCCCACGCCGCGGACATAGTATGGAAGGCACTCGCCCAAGTCTCCCCGGAGAGGCTGAGCGCGGGCCATTTCCTCTCCATAGAGGCCACGATCCTCGGTGGCTTAGACGATAGAACCGGGACGCCTTTCGCCATCGTCGAGCCCCAGCCGGGGGGATGGGGGGCAGGGTACGACGTGGACGGCGAGAGCGCCTTGGTGGCCTGCGGTGACGGCGAGACGTACATCGCCTCCAGCGAGGTCTACGAGCGGAGGACGCCGATACTGGTCGAGCGGTACGCCCTCAACACCGGGGACGGGACTGGGCATGGGACCCATAGAGGCGGCTTCGGCGCCGTGAGGAACTACAGGCTCCTCTGCAGCGAGGCAAGCTTCACCGTCTCTGCCGGGAGATCCAAGTTCCCGTGCTGGGGCGTGGACGGAGGCATGAAGGGCACGCCAAACTACGCCGTAGTCTACAAGCAGGGCGAGGAGCCCGTGAGGGTATTGAAGGTCGCGGCCCTCAAGATGCATAAAGGCGACATGGTGAGCCTCATAACAGGCGGAGGCGGCGGCTGGGGAGACCCCATGGAGAGGGAGCCTGAGCTGGTGCTCCGGGACGTGGTAAACGAGTACGTGACTCCCGAGGTCGCCCGAGAAGTCTACGGGGTCGGGATAAACGAGGAAACAATGGAGATCGATGCTGAAGCAACCATGAAGCTCAGAAGGAGTAAATGAGGAACCCAATTTTCTCTATAAAAAAGGTCATATGACGTAAAGAAACAGGTTAGCGGTCGATGGAATGGAAAATACAGAGGATAAGGTATTAAATTTCTTGTACCTGACCAATTTCCTCTCTTCACTCGCCTTTGGGACGGTAATCTATCTTCTCCCGGTCTACGCTGAGGGGCTAGGGGCATCCTACTACGACCTAGGGATAATCGGTGGAGTCGGTAACGCCATCTACGCCGTATCGACGCTGGTGACTGGTTTCCTTCTAGACGTGTTCGAGAGAGCCCGGTTCTACTCCGTCTCCTGTGTCCTTGGGGCAGTCGCCATACTCTTATTTTCACAGACTGCCAGCGTTACAGAAATAATACTAGTTCGGGGCTTACTGGGCTGTGTATCCGCGGCCTTCTGGGTCGCATCCAGCACCCTCATCGCTGACACCTCACCACCGGAGCTGCTCACAAGGTCGATGGCTCGCTACAATGTTTCATGGATAACCGCGTTCGTGGTAGGCCCCTTTCTAGGGGGCATGATCTCAGACGCCTTCGGGTTTTCATTCCTGTTCCTGACGGTTTCGACGCTCAACGTGGTTAGCTTCCTGATCATATCAGCGTACATTCGTCCCAATCTAGGAGGGAAAAAAACCGGCAGCAGCCTACGGGTCAGCTACCAAGCCTTGAAAAACCTGTTCTACGTGTATGCGGCTCTGATACCTTACGCCCTTATCCTCGGGATATACATGGCGATACTGCCGGGCCACATGAAGGCGCTGGGAATCACAACAGCCGTGGTGGGGCTGCTCATCACAACCTCAAACGGCTTCAGGGGGCTGGGCTTCCTGTTTACTGAAAGGTTCGTGGCTTGGGGAGTAAAGAGATCCCTTGCACTGGCCTCGATTCTCTTGTTCGCCGCTCTCCTCCTTGTCGCGTTCTCGAATGGAGCGGTAAGCTTCATCCTTCCCATGATCCTCATCGGCTTTGCAGGAGGAATAATAACACCGGTTATACTCGACTGTGTCGCCGGTGGAGCCAATCCAGATGCCCTCGGAGCCGCCCTCGGAACCCATGAAGCCATTTACGGGATCGGCATGTGCCTAGGACCCATAGCGGGAGGAGCCTTCGCCGAAGCCTTCCAACTCACAGCATTATACATTACGCTGGCGACTCTCTCCTTGTTGATCATCCCCGTCTCACGGGCCATATAGTGGGGCTCGAAAAACCCTCAACTGGAAGTGAGGGACAGTTATAAGTAGAGTATATATTACCTAGGTAGATTATCATGAAATTAACTAAGGATCAAGAAAGCCACGCGCTGGCCCTCCACAAGGAGGCCCTCGTAGTAGATTTCCACTGTGACGGCGTCCTAGCCACCCTACCCGACTCCGCATACATCATCGGTGACGCGAAGAAGAGAACCCTCCACGAGAAGTCGGACAACGGCCACGTGGACATCCCCAGGCTCCTGGAAGGAGGCGTAGACTGCCAGGTGTTCTCCCACTTCGTGGAGCCCATATACAACCCCATCGCCCCCCACAGGATGCTCCAAGTCCTGGGGTACTCCCTGAACGAGATCGAGAAATCAGACAGGGTGAGCCTGGTGAAGAACTACGACGAAATAGTAGCCAACGACGGCAAAAGACTTAGCTTCATGATAGGGTTCGAGGGCGGAGAGGTCCTTGTCAACGACCTGCGGTTGCTGAAAGTCTACCACACGATTGGGCTGAGGAGGCTGACATTGACCTGGAACAACAGAAACATGATCGCGGACGGCGTGACGTGGCAGAGATCCAGGGGAGGCCTGACCGAGTTCGGCGCAGACGTCGTTAAGGAGTGCAACAAGCTGGGAATCCTCGTCGACGTCAGCCACATCACCGATCAGGGGCTCTGGGATACGCTGGAG
>CAYPNN010000079.1:0-6798 GCA_964412065.1 uncultured Candidatus Bathyarchaeia archaeon | reverse complement strand
ACTTGGCGCTGTTCAACGTGGTCATCGATGGTATCATCAAGGCGGGTAGGGAAACTTGAGGTACGCCTTATACCTCGGATGCACCATCCAGTCGGAGCAGTACGGGTACGAGGCCTCCGTCAGGGAGACCCTGCCGAGGCTGGGCATCGAGCTTGAAGACATGGAGGGCGCAAGCTGCTGCGGCTTCCCCGCCCTGAATAGCGTTTCCAAGCTGGGGTGGCACTACCTCTCAGCGCGTAACCTAGCCATAGCCGAGGACATGGGGTTGGCTGTTCTGCCCCTCTGTAATGGATGCCACCTCTCCTTCATCGAGACTAGGCACTTCATAGAGAATGACCCTGAGCTCAAGGACGTCATCAACATGAACCTCGAAAAGGAGGGGCTCAACTACGGTGGAGACATACGGGTCGTGCATCTTCTGGAGGCCCTCCACGACGAAGTAGGGGCACAGAAAATCAGCGAGAAAGTGGTCAAGCCGCTGGAGGGGATAAGGCTCGCCTCTCATCCCGGCTGCCACGCGATACGGCCCAGCGACCTTCAGAGGGTGGATGACGCCGAGAACCCTCAGAAGCTCGACGACCTGATCAGGGCGCTGGGCGCGGAGACCTTCGACTACCCCGAGAAGATAGACTGCTGCGGGTCTCAGCTCGCCGCGACCTCAGGCAGGGTCACCCTCAGGATCGCGGGCGAGAAGCTACAGGCAGTGAAGTCCTATGGCTTCGATGGGCTCGTCACCACTTGCCCCTTCTGCTTCAAGATGTATGACGGAAGGCAGAGAGCCATCAGGGGTGCCCTCAGGGACGCCTCTCTCGCCCTACCCGTATTCTATTACACTCAGCTTCTGGGCCTCGCCATGGGGCTAGGACCCGAGAAGCTCGGGCTCGACCTGAACCTGAGCCCGATAGACCCAGTGCTTGAGAGGATACTGGAGGTATAGCGTTGGAAAGAAGCGTTTTGGTGATAGGCGGGGGCATCGCCGGCCTACAGGCATCCCTCGGCCTCGCGAACCAGAGGATCATGGTCCACCTCATCGAGAAAGCCCCCTACATCGGGGGCGTGATGGCGCAGCTGGACAAGACCTTCCCCACGATGAACTGCTGTATCTGCATCTTGGAGCCCATGATGATCGAGTGCTACAGGCACCCAAACATTGAGGTGCACACCCTCTCGGAGGTCGTCGATGTCGACGGCTCGAAAGGGAATTTCGCCGTGAGGGTCGTCCAGAGGCCGAGGCACGTTGACCCATCCAAGTGTACCAGATGCGGGGCCTGCATCAAGATCTGCCCCGCCACCGTCTCGGACGATTTCCAGACGGGGTTCGGGTCCCGGAAGGCGGTCTACATCCCGTTCCCACAGGCGGTGCCCTACGCTCCCTCAATAGACGAGGGGGCATGCCTACACTTCAAGGGTGACGACTGCGGGGCCTGCGAGGAGGCCTGTCCCGTCGACGCCATCAGGCTGGGGGAGAGAGAGAGGGTGAGCACCCTGAACGCCTCATCGATAATCGTCGCGACCGGGCTCCGGCAGTACGACCCGACGGAGATGGGGGAGTACGGTTACAACAGGTATGAGAACGTGATCACGTCCCTCGAGTTCGAGAGGCTCATTTCCCCGTACGGGCCCACCGGCGGCGAACTGGAGCGCCCTTCGGACGGGAAGCTCGCCAAGAGGGTCGCCTTCGTCCAGTGCGTCGGCTCGAGGAGCCACAGGGACGGAGTGGGCGTCCCCTACTGCTCGGGCATATGCTGCATGTACACAGCCAAGGAGGCCGTCACGGTGAAGGAGAGGCACCCAGACTCGGAGGTATACGTCTTCTACATCGACGTCAAGGCCTTCGGCAGGGACCATCAGGGCCTCGTCAACAGGGCCCGGGATGAGCTCGGCGTAGAGTACATCAGGGGCAAGCCCGGAGAGATCAGAGAGAACCCCCTCACGAAGGACCTGCACGTCTGGTACGAGGACACCGACACCGGTGAAATAGGGAGGAAGGAGGTGGATCTGGCTGTCCTCTCGACTGCGGTGCTCTCAAGGTTAGAGAACGTCAGGCTCGCCGGAGCCTTGGGCGTCGAGCTGGACGAGTTCGGCTTCTTCAGGGTCGAGGACCCCTTCTTCAGCCCTCTTGAGACCACGAGGGAGGGGATCTACGTCTGCGGCTGCAGCCACGGGCCCCGGGACATCTCAGACTCGGTGATCGAGGCGGGCGCGGCGGCGCTGAAGGCAGCCGGGGACATTCGAACCTCGGCGGGAGGCTCGGGGGGCTGAGCGTGTCGGGGAACGTTTCGAGTCCACGGGTCGGCGTGTTCGTATGCCGGTGCGGCAAAGACATCGGCGGAGTAGTCGACGTACCCGCCCTGGTTGAGTACGCCAAGGGCATCCCGGGCGTGGCCCACGCGGAGGAGGAAGCCTTCGCCTGCTCGACCACCGGGCTCGAGAGGATCGAGGAAGCCATCAGGAGTAACTACCTTGAGAGGGTCGTCGTCGCGGCCTGCACGCCGAGGACCCACGAGGCCGTCTTTCAATCGGCCCTGGAGAGAGCCGACCTGAACAAGTACCTCGTGGAGATGGCGAACATCCGGGAGCAGTGCAGCTGGGTCCACAGGGAGGAGCCCTGGGAGGCGACGGAGAAGGCGAAGGACCTCGTGAGGATGGCTGTGGCGAAGGCCCGCCTCCTGAGCCCTTGGGAGGACCCGGAGGTGAAGCAGAACCCCAACGTCCTCGTGATAGGCGGCGGGATATCGGGGATGTCGTCATCGCTCTCGCTGGCGGACATCGGGTTCCACATCCACCTCGTCGAGAAGGAGGCTGAGCTCGGCGGGATGCTGAGGAGACTACACAAGCTGTCCCCCACGATGAGGGACAGCTCCGAGGTCATCGATCACATGGTCAAGTCGGTGGGGGACAACCCGAACATCGAGGTCCACAGGTCATCGAACGTGAAATCCATAACAGGGACCATAGGCAGCTTCGACGTCGAGGTCGAGTCGGAGGGGGCCGGAAAGGAGGCCTTCAACGTGGGCAGGGTGATCGTGGCCATAGGGTCAGACATACTCAGGCCCCGGGGCCTCTACGGCTACGGCCAGGACGAGAGAATAATGACGCAGCTCGACCTAGAGGGGATGCTCAGGAACGGCGGCGTGAGCGGCGTCGGAACAGTCGTGATGATACAGTGCGCCGGCTCACGCTGCGACGAGCGCCCATACTGCTCCAGGATCTGCTGCAACACGGCTCTCAAGAACGCCCAGATCCTCAGGGAGCTAGACAGGGACATAGACGTCTACATCGTCTACAAGGACCTCCAGACCTACGGCGTCGAGTCCTCAGCGCTGGAGCTGAACGCGAAGATGAATGAGGTGAAGCTGATCAGGTATCAGGACGACAAGCCCCCCGTGGTGACGCCGGGTGAGGACGGCGTCGCGGTCAGTGTGTTCAGCCCCACGATAAACGAGGAGATGGAGTTCGACGCGGACCTCGTGGTCCTTTCCACGCCCTTGGTGCCGGCGGAGGGGGCGCCGGAGATCTCCGAGATGCTCAGGCTCCCCCTGGATGACTTCGGGTTCTTCAGGGAGGTCCACCCGCTGAGCCCCCTCGACTTCGCGACTGAGGGGGTCTACGTCTGCGGAACGGCCCGGGCGCCGAAGGACGCCGTTGAAAGCATATCGGAGGGGCTAGGCGTCGGCTCGAAGGCTGCGGAGAACAGGTTCAGCCGCAGACAGGGCAGGGGAGCCGCGTTCGCCGAGATCGACGAGAAGAAGTGCAGCGGTTGCGGCATCTGCATCGAGCTCTGCCCCTACAACGCAATCCGTAAGGACGAGCTCGGGATCTCGAGGACCGACAGCTCCCTCTGCGGCGGCTGCGGAGTCTGCGCCGCCAGCTGCCCCGAGCGGGCCATAACGATGCATCACTTCACCGACGACCAGCTCGAGGCGCAGATCCTCGCCACCGTCGGCAGGAGGCCCGAAAAATGACGGAGTACGAGCCCCGTCTGATAGGTTTCCTGTGCAACTGCTGCGGCTACGCCGTCGCGGATCTGGCCGGGATCAGCGGGATCCAGTACCCAACCAACATCCGCTTCCTCCGTGTAATGTGCTGCAGGAGGGTTGATCCCTCCATGCTACTTTGGGCGTTCTCGGAGGGGATCGACGGCGTCATGATCACGACCTGCACCCTCGGCGGATGCAACTACATTAGGAACCATGAGCAGGTCGAGACGAAGTTCTGCTTCACGAGGAAGCT
Organism: uncultured Candidatus Bathyarchaeia archaeon; assembly: GCA_964412065.1. GTDB lineage: Archaea > Thermoproteota > Bathyarchaeia > TCS64 > TCS64 > RBG-16-57-9. Next base: position 2,565 of record CAYPNN010000079.1, on the reverse strand, counting down.
GATGGAGAAAGCCGGATTCGAGCCCGAGAGGCTGGCCCTCGAGTACATATTCGCCTCGGAGGGCCAAAAGTTCGCGGAACAGGTTGACTCTTTCATAGACAGGGTCAGGGGGCTGGGTCGGTCACCTGTCTCAGGCGACTCGCCGGACCCCGGGCTACTGCTTAACCTCAGGGCTGCGAAGGCCGCTGCTGAGAACTACAGGCTCAGAGCCCTCGTTGGGAAGGAGGAGAAGCTGGTGACCGAGGGCAACGTCTACGGCGAAGAAACGTCCCAGGAGGAGTTTGACAGGATAATGGATGAAGCCGTGGAAACGGAGTTCACGCGTAACAAGATAAGACTGATTCTATCCGTGAAGCCCATGTCAGTTAAAGGCCTCTCAGCTGAAACCGGGATCGACTCCAGGGTTATCCTGGATCACGTGGTGGCTTTACGCCAAAGAGGATGGGTGGACCTGCACGGGGTGCAGGGGAACTCCCCCGTCTACAGGGCGATGGAGGCCCGGTAGATGAAGGCAGTGGGGGCAGTGCTAGTCGTAGGCGGGGGCATAGCAGGCATCCAGGCGAGCCTGGATCTGGCCGACACCGGCTTCAAGGTGTACCTAATGGAGAGGGAGCCCACCATCGGGGGGGTCATGACCCAGCTCGACAAGACCTTCCCCACCAACGACTGCGCCATGTGCATACTGGCTCCCAAGCTGGTGGGGGCGGGGAGACACCCCAACATAGAGCTCCTGACCTACACCGAGGTCGTCGGGCTGAGGGGAGAGGAGGGAGACTTCACCGCCAAGCTGAAGAGGAAGGCCAGGCGCATCGACCCCGAGAAGTGTACCGGGTGCGGTGACTGTGCCAAGAAGTGCCCCGTCGAGGCCATCGACGAGTACAACCAGGGCATGGCTAAGCGGGGCAGCGCGTACATAAAGTACCCTCAGGCGGTCCCGCTCGTCGCCACCATCGACAAATCGAAGTGCATCGGTTGCGGCATATGCGCCGAGGTCTGTAAGGCGGAGGCGGTCGTGTACGACGAGGAGGACGTAACCTTTGAACTCAACGTCGGATCAGTCATACTGGCGCCCGGCTTCGAGGCATTCGACCCCTCCACCCTGACGGAGTACGGGTACGGCAGGTACCCCAACGTCGTCACCAGCATGGAGTTCGAGAGGATCCTCAGCGCCACGGGTCCCTACAGGGGCACGGTTCTCCGGCCAAGCGACGGCGACCTCCCCAAGAGGGTGGCCTTCCTCCAGTGCATAGGCTCACGAGACGAGCGGGTAGGCAACTCCTACTGCAGCAGAGTCTGCTGCATGTACGCCATGAAGGAGGCCGTCATAGCCCAGGAGCACAACCCCGGCCTGGAGGCCACCATGTTCTTCATGGACCTCCGCGCCTTCGGCAAGGAGTTCGACGACTACTACATCAGGGCCGAGAAGGAGCACGGGATCCGGTTCATAAGGTCGAGGGTGGCTTCCACGAGGCAGGTGCCTGGGAGCCGCGACGTCCTCCTCAGCTACGTCGAGGACGGCGAGGTCAAGGAGGAGAGCTTCGAAATGGTGGTTCTCAGCGTGGGGCTGAACCCTCCCACCGGATCAGGCGAGCTGGCAGACGCCGTGGGCATCGAGCTCAACGGGCACGGTTTCGCCAAGACCAGCCTCTTCAAGCCGCTGGAGACCTCGAGGCCGGGGGTCTACGTGTGCGGCGCCTTCCAGGGACCCAAGGACATCCCCGACAGCGTGGCCCAGGCCAGCGGAGCGGCTGCGAAGGCCTCCAAGGGCATCGCGCAGGAGCGGGGCAAGCTGATCACGAAGGTGGAGTACCCGGCGGAGAAGGGCGTCGCCGGCGTGGAGCCCCGCGTCGGGGTCTTCGTCTGCCACTGCGGCATCAACATCGGTGGCGTCGTAGGCGTCAACGAGGTCGTGGAGTACGCCATGACACTGCCAGACGTAGCCTACGCCGGGCAGAACCTCTACACCTGCAGCCAGGACACCCAGGACAAGATAAGGGAGAAGATCCTGGAGCACGACCTCAACAGGGTGGTGGTCGCCAGCTGCACCCCCAGGACCCATGAGCCCCTCTTCAGGGCCACCCTCAGGGAGGCGGGCCTGAACGAGTACCTCTTCGAGATGGCTAACATCAGGGACCAGTGCAGCTGGGTACACATGCACGAGCACGAGGCCGCCACGGAGAAGGCCAAGGGCCTCGTGAGGATGGCCGTCGCCAAGGCCAGGCTCCTGGAGCCATTGGAGAAGCCGGTCATAAAGACGACGCCCGTCGCCCTCGTCATCGGGGGCGGCCTCAGCGGCATGACCAGCGCCCTGGAGATAGCGGACCAGGGCTACATGGTCCACCTGGTGGAGAAAGCCGGTGAGCTTGGGGGGAACCTGAGGCGCATCAAGTATGTGCCGAGCGGTGAGAACCCGGAGGAGGAGCTCAGGAAGCTCGTTGAACGCGTCGGCTGCCACCCCAGAATCGATGTGCATCTGGGGGCGCAGGTGGCCGACGCCCACGGCTACATCGGCAACTTCGAGTCAACCCTGGTGAGCGAGGGGGGCGAGACGGTGGTGAACCACGG
>CAYPNN010000078.1:2099-6804 GCA_964412065.1 uncultured Candidatus Bathyarchaeia archaeon | reverse complement strand
TGACAATGTCTCCCTTCCTGGGGTACAGGCCGTTCATCACGGCGGGGTTCGTGCTGAAGACCTCCATCAGCCGCTCCAGGCTGATCATGTCCCTGTTCACGGCGTCCAGCATCAGCGGCAGGGTTGTCTCTATGACCACGCCGCCGCTGGGCGCGTCGAAGATGTTCTCCCAGCCCCGCTCCTTCTCCTCCTTGGTGTAGGGGGCGTGGTCGCTGGCCAGCACGTCGATGGTGCCGTCGTTGAGCGCCTCCCAGAGCCTCAGCTGGTCGTCTTTTCCCCTCAGCGGCGGGTCGACCTTGGCGTAGGGGCCCCTCTCCTTCATGGCCTCCCTGGTGAAGAGGAGGTAGTTGGTGCTGGTCTCCCCAGTTACAGTCTGCCCCATAGCCTGGGCCCACTCGACGACGTCGACGGCGCCCGCCGCCGTCATGTGGCATATGTGCAGGTGGACGTCGGTCTCCGCCGCAAGCGTGACGCACCTCATGGTCGCCTCCACCTCTGCTATCGCTGGCCTGAAGTCGCAGTGCGCCAACGGGTCCGTACGTCCGGACGCCTTGGCCTCCTCCATGAACATGTCAACCAGGTTGCCGTTCTCGGCGTGCACCAGCAGCGGCTTGTCAAGCTCAGACAGCGTGTTCATGTGCCTGAGCAGCGTGTAGTCGCTGGCAGCCAACTCCTTGAACCGGGCGATGAGGAAGCTCTTGAAAGCCGTGGCGCCTGCCTCGCTGACGGCTACTATGTCCTCGGTAGGCACCTCCCCGGCGCCGCCGATGAACGCGAAGTCGACGAGGCTCTTGGCGTCGGCTATCTTCTTCTTCTCCGTGAACGCCTCAGCCGTCACCGTCGCGGGCACCGTGTTGGGCATGTCCACCACCGTGGTAACTCCCCCCGCCGCGGCAGCCCTCGTCCCGGACTCGAAGTTCTCCCTCTCCGGGAAACCCGGGTCACGCAGATGGACGTGCATGTCCACCATGCCGGGCAGGACCACATTCCCCGCGGCGTCGACGACCCTGTCGGCGCTGGGCTCACTTGACTTGACGACGCCCACTATCTTGCCGCCTTCGACGACCACCGAGGCCTCAGTGATCCCAGAAGGCAGCACGAGCAGGCCATTCTTGATAACTAAATCAACAGTCAACTCTAGACTCGCAGAATACAGCGATGGACGGGATTAAACTCTTTCCAAGAAAAAATCAGAGGGGTATGACGACCTCGGGCCTCTGTATCCTTGAACGGATCTGTGTGGTGCCGTCCACGCAGGCTAGCCTGCCCTCATGCCTCTTCAGGAGGCTGAACATGGCATCGTCCATGGGGTTGACGCCGAAGCCCTCCGTGACTATGAGGGTGAACCCAAAATCCTCGCCACCCGTGACGCCTACCCCAAGCTCGTATCCCAGGAACTCCGTCAGATCCTTCTGGTCCACTCCACCGACAACCAATGCGCTTACACCGTTCTTGGCGGCGGCGCGCAGAGCGTCCACCGTGGCCACCGATCCGCCCACGACCACCTCGCCCCGATGCTCTGCCTTGATCTCTTCCGACGTCAGGGGCACGTCAGCCGAGTCTACGGCGAACACGAGTTTACCTGTAGCCTCGCCTCCTAACCCAAACGCGCCCTGGAGCACTGCGGCCCTGGTCTCGACGACGGCGCCCTCGCCCTCGATGACGTCCACGACCTCGCCTGGCAGGTGGGCCTTCACCTCCATCTGGATTGGGTGACCCCTGACTATGGCGCGTCCAGTCATGGACGAGAAGCTCTCGATCCTGCCGTCGATGGGAGACCTCGCCACCTTAGTGGATCTACCAAAGAACGACCTGTAGATGGCGATCACCTCGTCCTTCTTGACGTCGTCGCCTTCGGTCTTCAGCATATGGTTCTTCACTATGTCCGGGCTGATGCCTAGCGACACATAAACCTTCAACTCACGGATGTCGGGGTTCTCCACCACGCCCCTGGCGACCACTGTCCCAGGCTCCACCTTGTCCCCGGGCTTCACCAGCACCTCGCCCTCGATAGGGAGCCTCCGCTCCTTCCGCACCACGTCGTCCTCGATCAACTGTAGGCTCTTCATGTGATCCACCCCTACGGCCTCTTAGGCGCCTCCGGCATCTTCCTGAACCTGTTAAGCGGCCTCCCCCTCGCGTCCAGAAGCAAACCTACTTCGCCTCCCTGTACCTGCTTCTTCACCTGTTTGCCTCTACCTGCTCCGAGATCCAGTCGCCTATGAGGTATGAACGTTGCCTCAGTCACCTCGTTTTCTCCCAAGGGAAGGACGCGTATGTCTCCCACCTTGACAGACTCGACTACCTCTGAGCCGTCCACCATGAGCTGCACCGTAACCGCCTCCTCTCCCTCCCTGGCCTTGCCTTCAGGTGAGACGCATGTGGCTAGGCTCGTCATGCTCTCCTCTACCAATATCTGCAGCGCTGCCTCGCGGTTGACGCCCAGCAAGCTGCCAAGGTGAGGCATTATACTAGACCGATCCACCATGATCTCGGTTACCCCCATCGGCTCTAAGGAGTCGACGAGTATCATCGCGGACTCCAGGGCGGACTGATCCTTGAAGACCCTTCCCATGCCAACGACGACGTGGGTCTTCAACAGGTCGATGATGGTCTTCTCCAGCACCTGATCGAAGATGTCGCCCAAGGTGCGATCCACGACGGTGCCTTTGAGCCTCGACGCTATGTCTTTGTGTTTCTCAAGGCCGAGTCTCACCGCCTCCCGCGCTACAGCGGCCTGTATGGTTTTCTGCTCCGGTGACAGAGTCTCGTACTCGTGTAGCATCATGTTGCCCACCAAGTTTCTGACGTCCCGCTCGTCCATCTCAGGGGGCAACCACCTCATGACGTTCCCGAGACCCGTCTCCTTGACTATGTTCAAGACGCCGTAGGTGATGCCTATGTCGGCGTTCAGAGACCTGTTGAATATGCCGTTGAAGACCGAGTAGACGTCGGTGGTCTCCCCGCCGACGTCGACCCCGATGAGGTTAACGGCTCTGGACTCGGCGTAGGCGTATAGAAGCTTGCCCACCGCTGCCTGGGTCGGCAGCAACGGCTCCTCCGTCCATCTCAGCAGCTCGTCGTAGCCAGGCGAGTGTACGATGACGTGCTCCATGTAGGCGTCGTAGATACCCTCCCTAGCAGGCCCCAGGTTCTCCATGCTGATGACTGGCCGGACGTTCTCCACCATCTTCGTGGCGTAGTGCTCCTCGCCAAGGATCTTCTTCACCCGGTCCCGTATCTCGACGTTGCCAGCGTATATCAAGGGAAGCTGGTACTCCTCGCCGAACCTGGGCTTCACGTCAGCCGTGTTGACCAGCTCCGCCATCTCAAGCACCTGAGCCACTGCTCCGCCGTCGGTGCCGCCCGCCATCAACATGATGTCGGGCTTTAGGGACCTCAGCCTCGCTATCTTCTCGAAGTGAGGCCTAATGTCGTCCTTGGAGAACTGGTCCATGAGGAGCGCCCCCGCCCCTAGGGCGGCCCTCTGAGCGCTCTCGCCGCTGATGATGCTCATTACTCCGCCCACGACCATGTGGAGGCCTCCGCCTGTGCTGCTTGAGGCCATGAAACGTTGAGCGGAGGAAGGCTTGCCGCCGTCCAGAACCTTTTTCCCTGTGCTGCCCTCAAGCTCAGCCAGAGCGGTCTTCACCCCCACGGCGACGTCGAGGACAGGTGCCTCCATCGTCGTCATGGTCTCCGAGACTCCTTCGAGCCTGTAGTCGCCCACCGTCCCCTCGATGAGGATGGCTTTCGTCGTCCTGCTGTCGATATCGACGATCAGATAAGCTTCTTCTGAGCCCATTTATTATCTCTCATTGGTTACCTTGAGTTGATCCTCAAGGTACCCTGTATTACTTCCCCGAGACAGGGTTAATAATTAATTCGTTTTAATAATAAAACCATGTTTATATATTCAAATGATCATTTTAATGTCAGTGTGTTGGATGAGTGAGCCAAAGATGATTGTTCAACCCATCATGCAGGAGGCCTTCAAGCTGCTTGAGGACGAGACACGGCGAAAGATCGTGGTAATGCTCAGAGACGAGGCCTTAACGGTGAAAGACATAGCCGGGAGGCTAGGGCTCACCCCCCAGAACATCTACCACCACATGAACAAGCTACAGGACGCCGACATTGTTAGGCTCAGCTACGAGAGAAGAAACGGGCACATCATAGAGAGCTACTACTCCACATCCGCGGACAACTTCGTCTACAACGAGGACAGGATACCCGAGAGCACCACCCGGAGCTACATGGACATACTCAACGGACTCAACGAGCTGGGACACGAACTGGATGTCAGCATGGACGCCGCGAGCCAGCTAGAGGAACTATACACGGAGTACCTCAGAGGAGCCGTAAGCGATGTGCCCCGAGACGATGTGTGTGAGATTTGCAGCTTCTCAGGTTTCTTCATGAAGTTCGGCCCCATGAACAACGTGCTCCTCAACAGGGTGCTTCACATGGCGGCCCTCATCGAGATGACCGATGAACAGTTCGGCGCCCACCTCGAGAGGCTCGGCGAGGTAAGGGGATTCCTAAAATCAATAAAGAAAACGAGGTAGCCTACCATGACACACGGTAAGGCATCTCGTTGAGGCAGACTGCTCCGTTTCGTGTCACCAGCACGATGTCCTCGATGTGGCCCCTGTAGTCGTTGTCGGTGTCCCTGCGCCCAGGCTCGTAGGTCAGTGTCATGCCC
>CAYPNN010000078.1:0-2089 GCA_964412065.1 uncultured Candidatus Bathyarchaeia archaeon | reverse complement strand
TGTCTCTATGGGCCCGAAGCTGGGGGCGAAGGGCATGGTGTAGTCGTGGACGTCCAGCCCTATTTGGTGGCCCGTCCTAGGCGTCGGTTGGAAACCCAGCTCCCTGTTTATCTCGTTAGCCTGTTCCAGCACCTCGTTCCCCGTGGCGCCCTCCCTGATGTTCTTGATGCCCTCGATCTGTGCCTGCATGGCGCGCCCCATGTAGTCCTCTGTCTCCTTCTCCCAGGTCACGTGCCAGTTGCGGCCCATGTCGCTGCAGTAACCCGTTTTCAGCCTGACGCCCACGTCTACGCTGAGGGCGTCGCCGTGTTTCAGGTACGTCGTCTTGTTCTGCTTGATGAAACCTATGCTGCTCTCGAAGCTGTACTCGTAGGCGCCCAGCTCTATGAGGTTGGCGTCCAGCTCCCGTTTGAGGTCGTCGACGCTGCGGCCGGGCCTTGTCTCCTCGATCATCTCCTGGACCCCCGCCTCTGTGATCTCTATGGCGCGTCTCATCTCGGCTACCTCGTATTCGTCCTTTATACTCCTGAGCTTGAAGACGTGGTCGCTGATGTCCCGTTCAGGCGTCACGGGTACACCCAGCTCCTCGGTCATCCTGTAAGCCATCTGGGCGTACACCGTGCTGAGGTCGAAGCATATCTTCGATGGGCTGTAGGGCTTCAGCGCCTCTTTGGTACCGGCGATGTGGTGGCCCTTCTCCTGCTTGATGGCTATCACCTTGCTGAACTCTCCAGAAGCCTCCGCCTTCGGCGCCCCCCAGTGGGGTGTGACAAGCGTGGTGTCTCCCCCCGTGTCCATGACGTAGGTCTGGTGCTCGTCGCCCAGAGCCATGGGCAGGACGTATACGGTGTTACTCGGGTTCTGTCCCACGACCTCGTTGAAGAACACCACGGCCTCGAAGCCCCGTCTCTCGGCCTCCCCTAGGATGGATTCGCGTCTCCGTTTAAGGGACTCCTTCTGATCCAAGAACTCACCGGATAGAAAGAGGTGAACATAGTTAAGATACTTTGTCGCGACACGTATGTCTACGATTTTTACCATTTGTCTCTGTTTTTTAACCCGATCGCTAGATAGGCGACGCCTAGACCACTTATTCCTATCAGCCCAGGGTTGTTTGTGGCGGCACTTAGTACGATTCCTAGTGGTAGAAAACTGGTTCCCATGATGAAGAATGCCTTATAGTTGGGTTCATCCTGGTTCAGGTTGGCACGATTCTTCCAGATCAGTACACCTAATCCTAGGGCAAGCGTTAACCCCCCTAGAATCAGGATCGTAATCGTGTATTCCATAGGCTTGAGGCTTGGTTTGCTCCATTTAATGATTGTTCAGAATGGGTTTAGGAAAAACAGTATCTGGTATATTGTATTTAAAAAATGGGTATGATTCTTTATGATTTGTACTAAAAATCCTAAATTGTTTATTAGAACTAATTAATAACCACTTAGATTAACTTGATATGAATGAAAATGGTAAAACTGGGTAAATGTCCGGAATGTAAGACAGAGCTTGATGAATCAGACGTGGATGATATTCAATTTAAAGGAGCAATCCACCGCCACTACGCGTATAGATGCAAGAAATGTGACACAATAATTGGTTTTTCAAGCTACGCGGCTCGCGGACCGTAATCCTTCCTTTTAATGTGGTTCGTGTGCTCTTATTACTTAATTGAAGTTTTTTACATGTCGTGAGCCGAGGTTTGATACTATCATTAAAGATATCTATTTCTTAAGGCGGTACACAGCACTCCGGTCAACTTCTTATACCGTGGCGGCGTCATTGAAGCCATGCTCGGCGACCTCCATGGGGAAGGCCTGATGATACACCACTGGGATACGGACGGGTTATGCTCGGCCGCGCTGCTTCTCGACTACCTGAAGCCGAGGAGCCCCGTCAACATGTGCCCCACGATCGGCGCCTTCTATCTATCAGACGAGGAGATCGGGTACGCCGGGGGATTCGACTACGTCATAGTCGTGGACATGGCTCTCCCCGAGGCCGACGTGCGGAGGCTGAGCGAGGAGACTAATGTGGTGATCTTCGACCACCACCACCAGAAACCCATCCAAGGTGTCGATCACGTCAACCC
>CAYPNN010000077.1:0-6967 GCA_964412065.1 uncultured Candidatus Bathyarchaeia archaeon | reverse complement strand
GGGATAGCCAGCAGCTTGGCCTCCGTGATGGGTATGGGCAGGCCGTACACGGTGAAGGCTGCGTCTCCGGTGGCCGTGGTCATGGACAGCAAGGTCATCGCGGAGTCCCCTTACAGGTTCACGGCGAGCGGCTGCGGCGACATAATATCCAAAGCCACCGAGGTCAGGGACTGGAGGCTCGCCCACGAAGAGAACGGTGTCTACTATGGCAGCTACGCGGCTAGCCTCAGCCTCATGAGCTCGGAGCACGTCATGAAGAGCGCAGAACTCATCAAGAAGAGAACGCAGGAAGGAATCAGAACCCTCCTCGAGGCGCTCGTCAGCTGTGGCGTCGCGATGAGCATAGCTGGCAGCAGCAGACCCACCAGCGGTTCGGCGCACCTGTTCAGCCACGCCCTAGACCAGATAGCAGAAAAACCGGCGCTCCACGGCGAACAGTGTGGAGTGGGGATGATTATGATGGCAAAGCTCCACGGCCTCCACTGGGAGTCATACCGTGACAGCCTCGAGACAATCGGCGCCCCAACTTCGGCCGAGGGCTTGGGAATGGAACCAGACACCGTGATCAATGCCTTGACCATAGCCCAGTCGATTCGTCCTGAGAGGTATACGCTGCTGAGCAGAATCAATCTGGATAAGGAGAGTGCCAGGGAACTTGCGGAGTCCACAGGAGTCATCTAAGCCAGCTTGTATCTGTTGCTCGGTGACTACCCATGACTAATCTTTATAACGGTCTCCTCCTTCATGGAAATGAGAATCTATTTAGGTGAAAGTTTCGTTGAGCAGCGTCCAATTGAAAGTAGCAGAAGCAAAACAGCAGCGAGACGTGGGCAGAAGCATCGCCAGGATGGACTCGGAGACCATGAAATCGCTTGGTGTTACAGTCGGTGACGTTGTCCAGATAGAGGGAAAGAAGCCGACCGCTGCCAAGGCTTGGCCAGCCTATCCTGAGGATCAAGGTCTCGGTATAATAAGGATCGACGGCTTCATCCGGAAGAACTGCAACGTATCAATAAACGAGTTTGTAGCTGTTAAGAAGGCGAGCGCAGAATACGCGACAAGCGTCAAGCTGGCTCCAGTAGACATAAGGATCAGCGTCGACAATGATTTCATTAGATTCGTAAAGGATAGGCTCATCGACAGACCAGCGACCCGTGGCGACACCCTCCTTATAATGATGCTAGGCCACAGCGTTCCGTTCATGGTGGTCAGCACTCGCCCCAGCGGCATCGTAAAGATCGCGCCCACCACCGACATAAGCATCATGAGCGAGCCCGTCCCGGAGCTTGAGATGCCCAGCAGGACCACCTACGAGGACATAGGCGGCCTAGACGAGGAGATCAGGCGCATCAGGGAGATGGTGGAGCTACCGCTCAGACACCCCGAGATATTCCAGCGTCTAGGCATCGATCCCCCGAAGGGGGTGCTGCTGCACGGGCCACCGGGCTGCGGCAAGACCCTTTTAGCTAGGGCCGTGGCAAACGAGTCCGAGGCCAACTTCTACGCCATCAACGGCCCGGAGATAATGAGCAAGTTCTACGGCGAGTCCGAGGCCAGGATGCGTAAGATGTTCGAGGACGCCGAGAAGAACTCGCCCAGCATACTGTTCATCGACGAGATAGACGCCATAGCCCCCAAGCGCAGCGAGGTAACAGGAGAAGTGGAGCGCAGGGTAGTCGCCCAGCTGCTGGCATCCATGGACGGCCTCAAAGGAAGGGGCCACATAATAGTCATAGGCGCAACCAATAGACCCGATGCGATAGACGAGGCGTTAAGGCGCCCTGGGCGATTCGATAGGGAGATCGAGATAGGCATCCCAGACAGAGCTGGGAGGATGGAGATACTACAGATCCACACCAGGGGCATGCCCCTCGCGGAGGACGTTAACCTGCAGCGATTCGCCGAGATAACCCACGGATACACAGGTGCGGATCTTGAAGCCCTTAGCAGGGAGGCAGCCATGAAGGCGCTGCGCCGCTACCTTCCTCGAATCGACTTGGAGGAGAAGCGCATCCCCCACGAGGTCTTAGACCAGATGGTGGTGAACAACGAAGACATCCTCGACGCCTTCAGGGAGATCACGCCCACGGCGATGCGCGAAGTCTATATAGAGACACCTAACGTCCCCTGGGACGACGTGGGGGGGTTAGACGAAGTGAAGCAGAGCCTGAAAGAAGCCGTGGAGTGGCCCCTCAAGAACCCGGAGAGGTTCACACGGCTCGGCATCAACCCACCAAAGGGAATACTGCTCCACGGGCCCCCTGGCTGCGGCAAGACGCTTCTCGCACGTGCAGTCGCGACGGAGAGTGAAGCCAACTTCATCTCAGTCCGCGGCCCAGAGATATTCAGCAAATGGGTCGGCGAGTCGGAGAAGGCCATCAGGGAGACGTTCAGGAAGGCCCGCATGGCGGCTCCCAGCATCATATTCTTCGACGAGTTCGACGCACTGGTCCCTGCCAGAGGTTCCTCTGCCGACAGCAGGGTCACCGAACGTGTCATAAGCCAGCTGCTGACGGAGATAGACGGTCTTATAAGCCTCCAGAACGTCGTAGTCTTGGCCGCCACCAACAGGCCGGACCTTATAGACCCCGCCGTCCTCAGGCCAGGGAGGTTCGACAGACGGGTCTACGTGCCGCCGCCGGACATGGAGGCGAGGCTCCGCATACTGGAGATAAAGACCAAGGACACGCCATTGGATGAGAATGTCCGCCTAGAAGACCTAGCCAGAAGGATGGATGGTTACTCCGGAGCAGACATAGACTCGGTGGTACGCGAGGCTGGGCTGCACGCACTGAGGCGAGACACCGAGTCATCCATCGTAGGGTTCGATGACTTCGAGAAAGCCATGACGGATATAAGGCCAAGCATAACGCCTCAGATGGAGCAGTGGTACAGGAACAGCCAGGCGCGTTTCCAGGAGTCGGGGAAACCGCCCATAGACATAGCGTAGGTGAAGCAGATGCAGTGGAAGCTACTACCCTCAAACATCGTGGACACGCTTAAACGGAACGGTGCACTCAAGTTCGAGGAGCTGCACAAGAGGACGAAGAAGAGATTCAACGATCTCAGCGAGAATGATCTGGAACGCATACTCATGAGGATGGAGATCCAGGGGCTCGTAAAGATTTACCGTCTCCCCAGAGGCAAGAAGCGCATCGAGCTAGCGTAGGTGTCCGCGGCGTGGGCGTCAAGCTAGGCGACTTGGTGGAGCCCAGGAGGCTCGCCATCGATGACCTAGCGGGACGAGCCGTCGCCTTCGATGGCAACAACATGCTGTACCAGTTTCTATCAATCATACGGGGCAGGAGCGGCGAGCCTCTAAGAGACCGGCATGGGAGGGTTACGAGCCACCTCAGCGGCCTCATATACCGGAACAGCAACCTCATGGAGGCGGGCGTGAAGATCATCTACGTCTTCGACGGCCATCCCCACAGGTTCAAGAGCACAGTCATAAAGCAGAGACGGGAGACCCGAAGGAAGGCGACGGAGCAGTACGAGAAGGCGATCAAGGAGGGGGACGCCGATAAGGCGCGCCGCTACGGCCAGCAGGCTGTGTTGGCCACCACAGACATCGTCGAAGACGCCAAGGAACTGCTCACCCACATGGGGGTTCCATGGGTCCAGGCCCCCGGGGAAGGGGAGGCCCAGACGGCTTACATGGCGGCTAAGGGTGACGTCTGGGGGGCTGCGAGTCAAGACTTCGACTCCCTCCTCTACGGCGCGCCACGCCTAGTGAGGAACCTCTCGATAACGGGCCGCCGGAAGCTTCCCCGAAAAAACGTTTACATAAAGATCGAGCCTGAGCTTCTGGAGCTGGAAAAGATTATGAGGAATCTGGAAGTCACCAGGTACCAGCTCATAGACATAGGCATACTCGTGGGCACCGACTACAACCCCCATGGAATCAAAGGCGTGGGGCCTAAGACGGCGCTGAAGCTCGTCAAGGAACATGGGACGCTTGAGGAGGCGCTACCCCACATCAAGAACGCAGAGTTCCCCCACCCCGTCGAGGAGATACGGGAACTGTTCAAGAACCCTAGGACCACGGATGACTATGACCTCGAGTGGCGGAAGCCAGATACAGCGGCGATAATCGGATTCCTGTGCGGGGAGCACAGCTTCAGCCAGAGCCGAGTGATGAACGCCATCGAGAAGATGAACAAAGGTTACGCTAAAATAGGTCAGAAGACGACGCTGGACCGGTTCTTCGGCTAAAGGGCGCCAACCCTTTTCTACCGCGACCGCGCTGGTTCCTTGATCGAAATGAAGATTCTAGCCATACAATCAAGCCCAAACAGAGACGGGTTAACGGCGACAACCGCAGAAAAGTTTCTTGATGGAGCCGCGTCCATGGGGCACGAGACGGAGCTGATCCACCTCAATGACCACGTCATCAAGAAATGCAAGGCATGCGAAGGAGGGTGGGGACAGTGTAGAAGGGAAGGCACCTGCATCCTCGAGGACGAGTTCCAGGGTATACGGGAGAAGATCGACGGGGCTGACGCCCTCCTCTTCGCCACGCCGGTCTACTGGTGGGACATAAGCGAGTCGGGTAAGACCTTCCTCGACAGACTCAGAAGATGCGAGACCTATTACAATTTTGAGAGGTACAAGGACAAGATGTCTGTGGGGATAGCGGCCGCTGGGGGAAGCGGTAACGGCGCCGCGAGGGCGCTCTACCTGCTGGAGGAGTACCTAAAACGCCTAGGCTTCAAGGCCTTCGACCTCGTGACCATAACCCAGATGAACAAGGGCCACAAGCTTCCCATGCTCGCGGAAGCCGGGAAACGTGTCTTTCCCTAGTCAACCTCGAACAGGTCTCTCGTCAGGGGGCTCTCTCCCAACCATTTTCTAATATACTCCGTGAGCTCCTCGAGGTCTCCCACACGGTTCAGGTATAGCAGGGTGAACGCTCCGCCCAATAGGTACGAGAGGCCGTAGAGCGGTATCATCTGCTCGAAGAAGAGCCCCCTCCCAAGGGCTATCCACATGGCGTTGTTTAAGACGGTGGGTATGAACTGGGCGCTATAAGCGCCCAGTATGGTCACGGCTATTATGGGGCCGATCCTCCAGTTTGACATGATCGCCAGTAGCAGCACCAGGGACAGGTTCTCCATCGCCATATCAAACATCCCGCCTTTCAGTCCCTTGACATCCATCAGCTCCGCGGCCTCAGGGTTGTCCTCGACGAGCCCCAAATATGATATGCCGTAGAGAGTCGTCGCGATGTCAAGCGTCTGGAATAGCAGATACAAGGTGAGAAGCACCAAGACAAACTTCCAACGATTCACGGTCTCCAAACGAGTGTTTAGGTTATAAAGAATCAGAAACATGGTTCCATTGAAGTCGGCGGTAGTTTTATTTGACGACCGAACGTTCATCCACCATATGCCAGTAGAAGACTATCTTCTCGGAGAGGAGAAGGTGCTTTTCTGGAGCGACTTCCAAGTATCCTACAACGAGGAGAAATACAAGGTCTTCATCACAAACATACGGCTGCTTCTGTTTAAGGAGAGGGGCATAGTCTTCAAGAGGGAGGAGATCATCACCGAGAACTGGGCCCAGATAACTGGTCTCCAGTTCACAGAGGCCGGCGGCATCGGCAGGAAAGGAACGCTGAGGTTCTCCTGCAGCAAAGGCGAGATACAGCTGGAGGGCCCGAGGAACGGCATGCTGGGCCTCTTCAAGGCGATCCAGAGGCAGACACTAGACCCTTTCGGTGTCAGAGGGGGAAGCCGACCCGAAGAATGATGTAAAATGGTTCATAGCCGTATCGTCACGAGTGTTTTAATAAATAGGTTTAGAATAGATTGAGATTTAGGTGTGAATGAATGTCGCTGATGGGTCAGAAGGAGATCCAGGAAAAACTCAGGGTCCTCGGGAAAAAACACACCTGGATGATACTGACACATATACAGAAGGGCTCCAAGTACATCACCCAGATCTCGGCCGAGACAAAGATACCCTACACTACAGTCCAGCAAAGAGTGAGGGAGCTGGAGAGAGCCGGCCTGGTCCGTGTAGTTAGTCAGGTCGACCAAGAGACGGGGCGAGCGATAAAACTGGTCAGGGTAAGCAACTTCAGGATAAACCTAACGCCGATAGACATAGCCAGAATGGTGGAGAAGACAGACGAGCCGGTCGCCTGATCAAGTCGTTTACTTCCTCTCGTACGAGTTAACTCAGAGACTTAAACAAGCTACTGGGTCTGATGAGTCAGCACCAGGTTCTTCACGAGCTCAGGCTTACGGGTGATGACTCTCATGAAGAATTTGAAACGTTCGCTGGTGAGTTCCCTGTCGGCCGCCGCGATAAGCCTGTACCTGTGGTCTCTCATCTCGCCGAAGAGGAAGTGGTTGAGCGATCCCGTCATTTCTTCGGCGTACTCCTTTAGGAAACAAACAACCACGAACAGCGCCTTGCCTAGGATCTTACGATGCTGGGGGGACTCGATGCTCGTCACGTTTTTCCCCGGAAGGTAGTGATCGTTTTCAAGCATGAGCTGTTTGATCTTATCGGCGAAGTCGGCATCAACGAAGACGTCCATGGTCACCTGGAATAGGGGGAGCTCGACCTCTCTCTTGGCGCCGACATCCATTAACACCGTCCATACATGGTCGGTGTCGACTATGACCCCGGACATCTCGAGGTATCTTTTTGATGGACGGCTTAAGGGGTTTATAGAATCGGGGTAGGGTTTAGTATTTGGCTATCTCCTCGACCGCCGATATCAGGAGGTCTACCTCCTCCAACGTGTTGTATATGTACGTGGAGGCCCTGACGTTTCCCTCGTTGAGCCCGAACAGCTCCTTCATCAACGGCAGAGCGCAGTGGTGGCCTGATCTCACCGCTATGTCGTACTCCGCGTCCAGCGTGAGGGCTACGTCATGGGGGTTCATGTCCCCGATGTTGAACGTGGCCAACCCGACCCTCTGCCTCGGATCCTTCGGACCATAGACCTCTACGC
>CAYPNN010000076.1:0-6994 GCA_964412065.1 uncultured Candidatus Bathyarchaeia archaeon | reverse complement strand
CCTCTATTAAATATTTAACTCTGGGACCGGTGCGAAGATGCTTCACTTATTCTCTGGGCCTAGTTAAACTGTAGGTGTAGGTAACGATTATGAGCGCGAGCCATAAGGTTAAAGCATATAGCGGCGTCTTATCTGGTTCTTCTAGGGTTCCGCCGACTGGGTGGTTGTCGTCGGGTTGTTTCGCCAGTGTCAGGGTCATCCTCGTCTCTAAACTGTGTCCCTCTGAGTCGTCGTAGAAGCCTATGTATAGGAGGTCGCTGGTCTGCTCCATGTTACCGGCGCCGACGGTGTCGCCGGGCGCGACGCTCCAGTCCCATGCGTCTCCGCTATCCAGATGTCTCGTCATCTCGAACCAGTAGAATGTGGTGTCGTGGGTGCCTCTTCCCTGGACGTTGTTCTCGCCGGGAGGCGTGGCGTATATGTCTTGCTGCCAGGTGTCGCCGTCGTAGTTGGTAAGGTCTGTGGGTGATCCAAGCTGGTAGAGCCAGGCGGCGTCGCTCCTGTCCCAGTCTGTGCCTGCCAGTGTTGACCAGAGGTAGTACAGGAAGGCTTGGTCCTCTTTGTCTCCCGGTATCTTGTCTAGGTACGCTACTTTCATTAGTATGTATAGTCTTTCTTGGTCGTTCTTCACCCAGACCTTGGTCCTCAGGTATGGTGGGGTCGTTCCACCGTTGAGGCCTAACGTGATGATGTATGTGCTTGCGTCTGACCATTCATTGATTGTTGTTTCTTTTCCGTCCACCGTGACATGTGTATCGAGCCAAGAACTATGTAAGACGTAGTTTTCAGCCTTCGCTGGTTGAGCGGCTGGTAATATATTGATTATGATTAGTAGAACCATATGAACCCGTAATATTTTTTTCATAATTCCAGATTGATAGGAATCATCGAATTTTTTTAGAATTGTTTTCTTATTTTTTTTGATGTTTGTGACAGAAGGTTTTAATCGTCTAGATTTTCACAATTTGAAAAACTAAATATCGAATGACAGGTTTTTACTACTTCAATTAAATTTTATATTTTTATCCATTTATCCAACTTCATGTTCTCAAGTATTCTGAGCCATGAACTGGATAAGAAAAACTAGATTAGCTGAAGACCCAACTATCCTTTGATCCCTGTGTCATACGACATCGTTATTGAAGGCGGCAGGCTCTTTGACGGAGCAGGCAGCCCATGGACGAGAGCCGACGTCGCGGTAAAAGACGGAAGAATAGAGCACATCGGTAGAATCCGTGACAAAGGAGACGCCCACGTGATAGACGCCTCTGATCTGTGTGTGAGTCCCGGCTGGATAGACATACACATGCACGCGGACCACACGGTGCTAGGCAACACGAGATGCGAGAGCTACATACATCAAGGCGTGACCACCGCGACCATGGGTAACTGCGGCCTATCCATGTATCCTCTCCACGACGAACACAGAGAGGGCCTCATCCAGTACCTGAAGCCCTTCACGTCGGGGCTCGACCTCGACTGGAACTGGAAAACCCTCGACGACTTTCTTGGACTTATAGAAGCCCAAGGTGTGGGCATCAACCTCGTACCATTCGTGGGCCACGGCTCCTTAAGGGTCAACGTCACGGGCTTCCAAGACAGGGATGCTTCACCCGATGAACTGACAGCCATGAAGAGGCTGCTCAGAGAAGCAATGGACGAAGGGGCACACGGGATGTCAACAGGACTAGGTTACCCGCCGGGTGTCTTCACCAAAGACGACGAACTAGTCGAGCTATGTGGGATCCTCAGAGAGAAAGGAGGATTGTACTCGACTCACATGCGCGGTAACATCGAGAACCTGGAAGACACCATCGACCTCGGGCTCAAGGCGAAGGTGCCCATACAGGTGTCACACCTTGGCAGCTCATGCGCGTCCCACAAACCGTTGTCTGGCAGACACGAGGAGACGACCCTGAAGGCGCTTGAAGACGCGAGGACCCGGGGCCTCGACATCACCGCCGACATATACCCGTACACCGCCGGGTCAAGCCTGCTGTCCCAGGTGATACCCGACTGGGCCCACGAGGGGGGAGTCGAGAAGATGCTCGGGAGGCTCAACGATCCGGAGATCAGGCGCAGGCTAGAGAAGGAATACTCCGAAGCTGGTGATGAGAAGGGGAGAGACTTCACCAAGGTATTGGTCACGTTCGTGAAGTCTGAGGCCAACAAAAGGTATGAGGGGATGACCGTCGCCGAGGTAGCCGAGGCACGCGGGGTGCCGGTCGTGGATGCGCTGTGCGACCTCTTGGTGGAGGAGAACGCCGAAGCCATGAACGTCACCTTCTGGGGCGTCGAGGAGGACGTGGATACGCTGGTCAAGCACCCGTCCGTGATGCCCTGCAGCGACGGCTGGATTCACGCGCCCTACGGGAAGCTCGGCGAAGGCAAGCCCCACCCGCGCTGCTACGGAGCCTTCCCACGGTACATCAGGCTCTACGTGAGGGAGCGTCGGCTCTTCACCTACGAGGAGGCGATAAGACGCATGACGAGCATGCCCGCCCAGCGGCTTGGGCTCCAAGACCGCGGGCTTCTGAGGGTTGGGATGGCGGCGGACGTTGTCGTCTTCGACCCGAAGACCATAAAGGACAGGGCGACGTTCAGCGACCCCCACCAGTACCCCGACGGCATACCATACGTGGTCGTGAACGGAGAGGTCACAATCAGCGACGGAGAGCACACGGGCGCCCTCGCGGGGAAGGTGCTGAGGAGAGGGTGCAGACCCTGAAGCCTTTGGAGCTACACTTCCTGGGCACGGGCGGCGGCAGGTTCGTCATGACCACCCAGAGGAGGCGCACAGCCGGCATCAGGGTGGTACACGGCGAGACACAGATCCACATCGACCCTGGGCCCGGCGCCCTCGTCTTCTCTAACTGGGCGGGGCTCAGCCCCCGGAAGCTGGATGGCCTCGTGGTGACCCACTGCCACCCCGACCACTACACGGACGCCGAGGTCTTCATAGAGGCGATGACGGACGGCACGAGAAACAAGAAAGGGCTGCTCGCGGCGCCGCGGAGCGTGACACGGGGAGTCGGCGCCCTGGGTCCATGCGTGTCCGACTACCACAAGGGTCTTGTGGGCGAGCTCGTCGAGCTGGAGCCAGGCACAGGGTTCAGCGTGAACGACGTCGAGTTCACGGCGACGAAAGCCGTCCACTCAGACCCCGCATCCACCGGCGTCAGGTTCAATGTCCCGGGCGTCGGCTCAGTCGGCTACACGTGCGACACGGGGTACTTCGAAGGCTTAGGGGAGCAGCATGAGGGGCAAAGGCTGTTGATACTATGTGTGATTTGGCCGAGGGGCAGCCCAATCAAGATGCACCTCTGCACAGACGACGCGTTGAAGCTGCTCGACGAGGCCCAGCCCGCCTCAGCGATTATCACCCACTTCGGGTGGAGGATGCTGAACGCCGACCCCGCCAAAGAGGCAGACTACCTGCAGCGGGAGACAGGGATACCGGTTATAGCCGCGGTGGACGGCATGAAGGCCACTCTCGGAGATCAGCTTGTGATCCAGGGACCGAGGAAAAGAGAAGAGCCTCTACGGCTCGACGTGTGAATCTAAATCTGAAAGCTTTTATCCGACCACCATGATAGATTCGGTGTCTGAGGAGAGGCAAATGGGGTATTGTTTTGTCGATCCCCCGGCGGGGATCGTCTGAAGACCCGGAAACGCCTAGAGGTCAGACCGTAGCAGACAACCTTTTAAAGAAAGCAGCAGACAGATTCAGCCTATCGAAGGCGCTTGGTCCGCAGGGTGTAGAGGCAGGGGAGAATACGAGATGAACGTGCTACCGAGACGAATGGACTTCCTCCAGATGGAGGAGAAGTGGCAGAGGCAGTGGGAGACGGAGGGAACCCACAGGTACGACTGGGACGACGACACCCGGCCAGTCTACAGCATCGACACACCCCCACCCTACCCGAGCGGCGACTTCCACATGGGCAACTTCCTGAACTGGACCTACTTCGACGTGAGGGCCAGGTACAAGCGGATGAGGGGCTACAACGTCCTCTTCCCCCAGGGGTGGGACTGCCACGGGCTGCCCACCGAGGTCCGGGTGGAGAAGGCGAAGGGCATAAAGAAGAGCGACGTCCCACCCGACGTGTTCCGCAGGATGTGTGAGGAGTGGATAGAGCAGTACATCGGCGTCATGAAGACCGCCGTAATAAGGATGGGCTGCAGCGTCGACTGGACCACCGAGTACAGGACCATGGAGCCCGAGTACATGCGGAAGATACAGCTCAGCTTCCTCATGCTCTACGAGAAGGACATGATCTACAAGGGGGAGCACCCCATCAACTGGTGCCCACGCTGCGAGACGGCTATCGCGGACGCCGAGGTGGAGCACGAGACCAAGCGGGGAAAGATATACACCATCCCGTTCTTCACCGACGACGGGGAGGTGCTGATAGCCACCACAAGACCCGTGTACCTGCCCGCGTGCGTTGCCCTCGGCGTCAACCCAGGAGACGAGCGGTACAGGCACCTCATAGGCAGAAAGACCAGGGTGCCTGTCTTCGGTCATGAGGTTCCCATCATCGCTAACGACGAGGTGGACCCCGAGTTCGGCACAGGAGCCATGATGATCTGTACCTACGGCGACAAAGCGGACGTAGTCGCCGTAGCGCGTTTCAACCTACCTGTAGTAAAACTCATCGACGGCAGGGGAACACTCCAGCCCGTAGCTGGTAAATACGCTGGAATGCCCATCGCCGAGGGGCAGGAGGCCCTCGTCAAGGACATGCGCGAAGCCGGGCTCATCAAGGAGGAGCACGACTTGGACCAGGAGGTGGGGCTGTGCTGGCGCTGCGACACCCCCATAGAGGTGGTCACGGCGAGGCAGTGGTTCATGCGAACCATAAGCCTAACGGAC
Source organism: uncultured Candidatus Bathyarchaeia archaeon (assembly GCA_964412065.1). Classification (GTDB taxonomy): domain Archaea; phylum Thermoproteota; class Bathyarchaeia; order TCS64; family TCS64; genus RBG-16-57-9. The sequence continues at coordinate 2,118 of CAYPNN010000076.1, read as the reverse complement.
AAGGTGGTTGAGACCGCTAAACGGATAACCTGGTACCCTGACTGGATGAGGCAGAGGCTCATAGACTGGGCCACCGGCCTGGACTGGGACTGGGTGCTGAGCAGGCAGCGCGTCTTCGCCACCCCTGTCCCCGTCTGGTACTGCAAGAGCTGCGGCAAGATAAGGCTCGCCAAGCCCGAGGAGCTGCCCGTGGACCCCAAGGTGACCAGCATCGACGACGTCTGTGAGTGCGGCGGAACAGAGTTCGTGCCCGACACCGACGTGATGGACACCTGGTTCGACAGCAGCCTAACGTGCGCCATCCACGCTGGCTGGCCCGACAGGCCGAACTGGCGGAAGCAGTTCCCAGCCAGTGTGCACCCCAGCGGACAGGACATCATACGCACATGGGCTTACTACCTCATGGTGAGGCATCTGGCGCTCTTCGATGAGACAGCCTACGACAGCGCCCTCATCAACGGCATGGTTCTCGGCGGAGACGGACGGAAGATGAGTAAAAGCCTCGGTAACTACGTCTCAACGCCGGAGGTATTCCCTAAGTACGGAGCGGATGCGCCTAGGCAGTGGGCGGCAGCGGGAGGAATCACTGGCACAGACATACCGTTCAGGTGGGAGGACGTGGAATACGGATGGCGTTTCATGTGGAAGCTCTGGAACGCGTGCAGGCTCACGGGTATGAGGCTGCAGGACTACGACCCGGCTGACAGCGTCGAGCCTAGGCTCCTTGACAAGTGGATAGTCTCCAAGCTCCAGATGACGGTGAAGCAGGCCACCGAGGCCATGGAGGACTGCAACTTCATGAACGCCGTCGAGACGACCAGGAACTTCATCTGGCACGTCTTCTGCGACCACTACCTGGAAGCCGCGAAGACGAGGCTCTACGGCGACGGAGAGGGAAAGAAGGCGGCTCAGCAGACTCTGTACTACACGGTGGAGCGGATGATCAAGCTCATGGCCCCGATTACCCCCCACATCACAGAGGAGATATGGCGCACCATGTACGACCCAGACACCAGCGTACACCTCTCGGCGTGGCCCGAGTACGACGAGGCCGTGGTCGACGAGGAAGCCGAGAAGGCGGGAGACGTAATCATAGCTGCCATCAGCGACATACGCCGCGAGAAGAACCGGAGAGGCGTGAGCCTGAACGCATCCATTAAGCGTCTGAAGCTCTTCGCTTCAGGGAGACACGAAGAAGCGCTGAAGCTGGGATCAGGCGACATCAAGGACACACTGAAGATCGAGGCGCTTGAGATAGTCGGAGGAAGAGGCGGAGACGTGAAGCTGGAGGACTACCCGGACATCGGGTTCACCGTCACCCTCTAGAAAACGCCTTATACTTTTCCGTCAACCCTTTTTCTCTGATTCTTATGCCTGAAGAGATGGTTCCGTTATCTGAGGCCGAGAACGAGGTCAAGGTCACCGCGCAGAGGCTCGCCCTACTGCACCTTTCCTACGCCAAGACCCTCATAGACAGGTTCGGTTGGGACGAGGGGAAGCAGCTGGTCCTCGACTCCATCAAGCGTTACAGCGAGTACGTCGCGGAGCGGACGAAGCAGGGGCGCCAGAGCCTGCCAAAGTATGGGTTCTGGGAGAGACGGGAGGGTAAGCCGCCGCTGTGCGAGCTGGGGAAGATCATGCTGGAGTACGGTGAGTCCGAGATCGGGGCCATGTACTGCCTCATCGACCCGGGGAAGGTGATGGCCGCCGACCCGGACGAGAAGATGATACACACCATGTGCATGATCCTCGGCCACGACCACTGCGAGTTCGACACAGTGCCAACGTCTAAGAAGGACCGGGAAGACTTCGAGGAAGGAAGGGACTGGTCCCACGTCGACCCCATAATAGGCGAGTACCTTGAAAAGAGGAAGGACTAGAACGTCCTGTATTTGGTGACGGCGGCGATGCCTCCGAAGCTCCTGTAGAGCATCTCCCCCTCCTCCGTGTAGGTGGAGATGATCTCCATCTTCGCCTGGGCTTCTTCGCTCATCCTGACCAGAACCTCTATGAGGTCCTCCCTCTCCTCGACCTCGTACTGGCCTGAGCCGCACTTGAGGCACGTCATGCCGGAGAGCCTCTCCTCGAACTGCTCCCACTCGTCCATGTCGACTATAC
>CAYPNN010000075.1:0-7076 GCA_964412065.1 uncultured Candidatus Bathyarchaeia archaeon | reverse complement strand
GATCAGGGACGCGAGGCACTCTACGTGGTAAAGGCGTCGAGGGCGGAGAACGAGCCCGGGAGTTACACGACTCTAACCATCATCATCAGCGCGTTGATTTTCTACTCTGTATACACGACGGCGGCGATGGTTCTCGGGAGGTTCGACTATAACACCCTGATGTTTGGGCTGCTGCTGATCGTGTTGTTCCCACTGGTTTTCAGGCATGTTTACCCGCGAGTGAAGAAGCATGCATCACCTGGCCCGTTAAGCAGCGGGGACGCGGAAGACGTATGATCCCAGATGGGTCCGGCTGTCTTCACCGTTTTAATTTTCCTTATGCTTCAAACCGATCACTAGGTAGACCACCTCTAATCCACTCACCCTGAAAAAGGTGGGTTACCCGTCGAAGTAATTAAGGCTACGACTGAGTGGTTGAGATACTTAAAACCCATTATAGTTCAAGGTTTTCGATAAAACCTTGGATAAACGAGCTTAAATTTAGACGTGGTTAACAATATAATTATTTAAACGGTAAATATGGTGAAGGAGGTTCGGGCGTGGAGTTCAAAGATTGGGGTCTCGCTCTGATCTATATGCCTCTAATGTTCTACCAGTTCTACATGGCTTGGACCCATTACAACTACATGCATCTGGATTCGCTAGCCAACATAGGGTGGGCCATTCTGTCTCTCTCCGGAGTCTTCGGGTGGCTCCCGATATACGCCTTCAGGAAGGAGGGCGGGGTGCCTGAAGGGAAAAGCTACATCGAAACCACGAGGCTGGTGGACACGGGGATATACGCGGTCCTCAGGCACCCCCAGTACTGTGCTGGGATCCTCATAGCCGTCTCGATGATGCTCATGACGCAGCACTGGGCGAGCGTAGCCGCCGGAACGGTGGTGGTCGTCACGTGGTATATCGAGTGCATCTATGCTGACAGGAGGCTGGTCGAGAAGTTCGGGGATGCCTATGTCGACTACATGCAGAGAGTGCCGAGAGTCAACTTCATCCTAGGAGTGATTCTCTATCTTCAACGAAAAAATAGTTGAGAGTTGGACCAACACAAAAACCCTGTGACTGAACCCGTTTACCCCTTGAGTCTCGACGCCGTAAACTCAACACGCCATTTCGAGAAAAACACCTTCATAGGAGAATGCCAATGAGGTAACATGCACCACCCGAGCCATGTCGAGGGCATAATAAATTTACTAAAAGGTTTTTTCATCAATCTTTATCTCGCTCCGATTCAAATCATTCACATGGGCACTTCTAAGAGAAACCTGTACACGGCCTCGCTCGCGGTGAGCCTGATCGGTGTGTTCCTCCTTCTGACTGAGAACTTCGGCGCCTGGCAGGACCGCAGCAGCTTCTACGGGGTCGTCGAGGGCTACGTGTGGATTGGCTCCGAGAAGGCCTTCCCGTGGGCCCAGATAGGCATACTGGCGTTGTCCGGGTGCCTCCTGCTAACAGCGTACACCTCATTCAAGGGGTACACGGGACCCGAGGACGTGTCACCGGAGCAGTTACTGTTGGGCTACCGTGCGTCTATGCTTGAGGTAGGCCTCACCGTAGTCTTTGCCCTGGGGTTCGTGTTAATGGTCTTGGGCTCTGACTGGTGGTGGCTCGATACAGGGTTCTACGGCGCCCTTGTGGCTGGGGCGGTGAACCTATGGATCTACAGACAGCTTCGGTAACAATGAATATTTTCTATCTATTACAGAATCTCAATAATCAGAGAGGGGGGATAAAATTATGGCCCAAAACCCTAAACCTTCTTTATCTTACTCCTACCTACAAACACAGGGTACACCCACACGTCATTCAGAAAGGAGCGGAATGATACGCGCGTTTGTATTAAGAAAGAGCGGGAACTCATTGCCCTCAGTTACAGCTCATTCCCCATGTTTTTATGCGACTTCATTTGTGTGTGAGTAGATTTTTTCCTATTTCTTTGGAATAGATTTAGTGGGGCTCTTTCTCACATAATGCATGGTTCTTCCATCTTTCCAATCTCTGCTGCTGACTAGTTTAAAATCGCTCTTATCCCAGTCATCGAACACTAGGTCTCCAGGAACGAGTTCGTCTGTCTCAGCAACATCTATCTCGGAAGCATATGGCGTGAACAGTTTCAAAATGGTTAATCCACCGATGACTGTCAACTCATCTGAAGAATCCTTGAAGCGTTCAACCAACTCCATGTAGTCTTTTACTACTTTGCACCCGGCTGGGGTTTGATAATTTTCATCGCGGGTAATAATGTACAGTTCTTTTTTCGCCCTCTCGGGGTAGCCATAAAACTTCACCGATCCTTTTCCGATGGCAACGTAGTCCGCGTCAGGAATCTTGGTCATTTCATCGTGCAGACCGTCAGGAAGCAGCTGTACCTTATATCGTCTCCCTCAGGTGTGCTGGCTCCTATCACTCGATCCTTATCTGTCATGAAGGCTGATCTAATCAATCTTATCCTTCTCCAACCACATGCGCTATCATATGGATGATGCAAATGAGGAGAATTATGAATATCGATTGTGCGTGCGTTAATTCAAATGTGTGACGTAAACGGAGATGTTAAATTACGAGCCTTTCATTTGTTTATTGCCTGAAATGAGGATAAAAATAACACCAGTTGCGATACTTTGTATCGTTGCTTTGCTGATCCCGATAACCTATGCTGCACGCGTGCAGCGTGAGCGTAATATCATGCCGGATCCAAGCTTCGAATCGAAGGGAATAACCAGGCGCTTGCGTGACTTGTCGGTTTATGATGCTGACGAGGATGGCAGCATCGATGGATCCATCGAGATAACAAGAGAAGAAAGTTTCAGAGGACGACGGAGCGTCCACTTGTACGGTGAAGGGGTTGACTACCCGAGAGTGTACACCTCCATCAAGAAAGAGGTCTCCCTCGACGAGATAGCTTCTGTATCCTTCTGGTTCAAACATGGGGAGGGAAGCGAACCAAACACACCATACGCGATCATGGGCTTCTGGATAGTGGACGGGGAACATGACGGAGGACAGTTGAACCTATATCAGTGGTATCAAACCCTGCCTGACCCATGCGATGAATGGACTCTGAACGTTTACGACCGCTGGCATATCAGAGTATATATGCCGGGTGGTGGATATTTCGACGATCCTGGTCCTTACACTTTGGATGAGATACAGGAGATGTACGACGCGGTCTTATTCAGAGCCGGTGTAGCGATAGGCGCTTCCTGCTATGGGTTCGGCGACTCCGCAGATGTCTACGTTGACCTCATGAAGGTGAGAGCCTCCTAGTAATTGCATATTATCCCCCTTTTTTTCGCACATATGCCGTTTTGGAGGTTTTCGAGGCATAAGTTGGTGGGCCGGGCCGGATTTGAACCGGCGATTACCGCGGTGTGAACGCGGCGTCCTGCCAGGCTAGACCACCGGCCCATCCTGCACCGTATTAGACGCGGCGCTAAACATAAAATCCTTTCCCATTCCGTCGGTCGGGGCTGCGGCTCGGTTTAAATGCCGTTGTTCCTCTTGCTCCACCATGAAAGCCGATAGAATCTACCTGTCGTTTGCTGTGCTGGGACTTGCGGTGCCATACTCGCAGTTCGTACCCTTCCTCATTGAGAACGGCCTGGACATTGGGCTGATGATGCAGCAGCTTACGGCGAACAGGATCAGCCTGTTCTTCGGGCTCGACGTCGTCGTGTCCGCCGTGGTGCTCGTCGCCATGATCATCATGGAGGGCGGAGAGGCTGGGGTGGAGAGACCTTGGATACCGATCCTCGCCACGTTCACCGTTGGTGTATCCCTCGGGCTGCCGCTGTACCTCCACATGAAGGAACAGAAAAAAGAAAAAATGGGGTACTAGACTGGCGTCAGCCAGCGCCTGTACCTGTCCACGTTCCCAGCCAGTATCTCGGAGTAGTACTCGGCTATCTTCGTGGTGACGGAGCCCGGATACTCTTCGCCGAACCTGATGTCGTCGACGCTCGTTATCGGCGTGCACTCGCCTCCGGTGCCGCAGAGGAAAGCCTCGTCGCTCGCGTAGAGCTCGACCCGGGTGATGTCCCGTACCTCCACCGGAACCCCCAAATCCGGGATGAACTCGATGAAGCAGCCACGGGTAACCGACTCCAGTATGGACGCCGACACCGGCGGCGTGATCACCTTGCCGTCCCTCACCGTCATGAGGCACGCCCCCGTGGACTCGCTGACGAAGCCCCTTCTGTCCAGGAATACGGCGTTGTCGTAGCTGCAGCGCACGGCCTCCCGCCTCGCCAGCGCCGAGTTGGCGTAGTTGGCCCAGCTCTTGGCTTGGGGCGGCAGAGCGTCGCTGCTGAGCCTCCGCCAGCTGCTCACCATGAACCTCCGCTCCTCCCCGAACCTGGGGTTGTTCCTGCCCAGAAACGTCTCGAAGCCCCACGTGGGCACCACGACGTGGCTTTCCTCCTGGTTCCCGGCCTTGGGCCAGACCCTGGGCTGGATGTAGGTGTTACTCTCGTATCCGTTTGTCTTGATGGTGTCCCGCACAGCCTTCAACAGCTCAGCCTTGGAGTAGGGCATGGCTAGGCCGTCTACATCGGCGCTCCTGAAGAGGCGGTCCACGTGCTGCTTCCACCCGAAGACGTTAAGCTTCCCCTCAGACAGCACGTCGCCCTCAACGTAGGCCTTTATGCCCTCGAAGATGCCCAAGTAGATGGGCTCCATCGCGGAGACCAGCGCCTCGCCGGTGGGAACGATCCTCCCGTTCATCCAACAATACTCTGAACCATGGAAACCTGCAGACATAGAATCAATTACTACTACGAGGGGACGATTTATAGTAATTTCTAAAAAACAGGACACCCTTACATTAATATATGGCTGTCGAAGGGCATGTGGCGACCGTCGTCGTCAAGGAGGTGGCGTCCCACGAGGACGCGTTGAGGGAGGCCGGGGTCATCAAGAACTGCCCGTTCCTGCTGGTGGTGGGCGTCAACGGCTGCACCTTGACCACCGTTTTCATGGTTCCGGACGAGTACAGGTGGTGGGCGGACTACTCCGAGCTGTTCCCGGAGAGCAAATCCCAGACATACCTCATGGAGGAGGTCATATACCCCGTGAGCCCCAGGGAGATAGTCCGATGCGAGTCCCCTCCCTGCGGCGCAGACTGCGGAGAGTGCCCCCAGAGAGAGAAGTTCAACTGCAAAGGCTGCGTGGCAACGAGAAAAGAATAGGGATAGGGGACGAGGTCAGCCGATGACCTTCTTGAAAACCCTCAAATGGTTCCCGCCCTGAATACGCGCATATAGCTGTATAAACCAGAGTACGCCATAGCAGGCGAACGATCACAACCTCTGGTTTCCCATTCGAGGAATAGGAATACTATTTTTCCTTCATCTGCCTTGAGGATTCCTTAATAATGACCCCCCAGGTATATTCCGGCTAAATAGGTGATGGAAATATGGTAAATACGTCAAGTTTCCAAACTCTGTGTAAATATCCCCCGGGTGAAACGTTACAGAAAATATTGAGGCGGAAATAGAGATGTCAATTCTTCATAGGCAATCCTTCCGAGTACTAGTCGTCTCCTTTCTACTTATCGTGGTCGTAGGGTCGGTCTACGTCTATGATCAGAACAGACAGAACCCAATCCCCCCCTCAGGGATGCCCGAGTTCACCTATGCATCACCAGAGAGCCAAGGCATGTCCAACGAAACTTTAGCTAAACTGGCTGTAACTGTACATGACTATCTTGATGAGGAGATGATAGTCGGAGCCGAGCTTGTGGTGATCAAGAATCGCAACATAGTGCTCCACGAGGTGGTTGGATGGAAGGACCGGGAAAACGAAGTTCCGATGGAAAAGAACTCGCTGTTCAACATCAGATCGATGACGAAACCCGTCACCGGCGCCGCCGTCCAGATCCTGATAGATGAAGGGCGCCTCCGCCTGGACACCAAGGCTGCCGAGTACATACGGGGGTTCGAAAACGAGGACTCCAGAAACATCACCGTCGAGCAGCTGCTGTCTCACATGAGCGGGTTACCCCTCTCAATAATAGCCTCCGCCGATGAGTACGAGACGCTCTTCTCGCTGGCCAACGCGACCGGCGTAATTGGGCCGGAGTTCGAACCCGGAAGCAAGTTCTGGTACAGCGACGCGGGCACCGAGGTGCTTGGAGCCATCGTCGAGGCTGAGACAGGATACCACCTGGATGCCTTCGTGACAGAGAGAATCCTTGAGCCCTTGGAAATGGACGACGCCTTCTACTATCACCCGGCGACCCTCAACGACTCACGCCGGGAACGAATACCCGTTCTCTACGTGGGCGGCGTAGGCGAGTGGGTGAGGGTATGGTCACCCGATGAGCCTCTGTACCCGTTCGCCTTCGGCTCCCAGGGCCTGTATTGTACGCCGGTCGACTACGCTCGCTTCTTAGCGATGTGGATGGATGACGGTCGGGTCGGGTCGAGGCAGCTGCTTTCCCCGGAGGCTGTGAGCCGCACCCTCACCCCCGTGACCAAGATGTCCTCCCTCGGATCGGACATGGCCTACCCTACAGGTTTCTACGAACTGGAGGCCTACTACGGCCAGATGGCGATCCTGTTCTCAGACAGCGCCACCGGGGAGCCCGAGGTCATCGGCCACAGCGGCTCCGATGGCACCTACGCCTGGGCGTGGCCCGAACAAGACCTCATGATCCTCTACTTCACACAGTCCCGGGGAAGCACGTCGGGGATCAAGCTGGAGTCCATGATAGACGAGCTCCTGATCCACCCAGAGCTCGCGGAGATAAACGTCGGGGTGAGGGAACAGTTCGCCAACTACCTGGGAAGCTACACCGCGAACTTCGGGCCCTTCAGAAACACCGAGTTCACCGTCACCGTGCAGAACGGACACCTGGCGGTTGACGTCCCCAACCAGCTCGTGTTTGAGCTGGAGGAGCCTGACGAGGAGGGACTGCGGCGCTTCAGGATCATGCCCCAGATCGCCGTCTCATTCAACCTCGACGACGGCGGGAACGTGACATCCATGTCGCTTCACGAATCCGGAGGGGTCAACACGCTGACGAGGGGCCCACCCACCCAAGAGGATGCCTATCCAGTGGACATGGAGAGATACGTGGG
>CAYPNN010000074.1:0-7103 GCA_964412065.1 uncultured Candidatus Bathyarchaeia archaeon | reverse complement strand
AACCCCCCTACGCCTACCGTGTATTGCTACCGGCGTGCCAGGGAGATGGGGCTACACTTGGCGGCGCATCAGGGGGAGGGGGCGGGCATAGATTACGTCTGGGAGTGCGTCAGACACCTCAACCCGGAGAGGATAGGCCACGGAGTAGCAGCCGGGCAGGACCCCGAACTCATGAAGCTGATAGCCAGGAGAGGCATAGCCATAGAGTCCTGCCCGGTAAGCAACCTCAGGACCGGCGCGGTGGGGTCATGGGCTGAGCACCCCATCAGGAGGTTCATCGAGCACGGCATCAGGGTCTCAGTGAGCAGCGACGACCCGCCGATGTTCGGCACGGACATGAACAACGAGTACCTCCAGCTTCACAGAAACATGGGTTTCACGGTGGACGAGCTGTTCCAGGTTAGCCTGGACTCGGTCGAGACCAGCTTCCTGGAGCCCGAAGCAAAGGCGTCCACGCTCAGAAGGTTCATAGCCGAGTACGAGAAGATGAGGTAGCCCCCAGCATGTTACTCGGGGGCAGGGAACCAGGGTACTATCCTGATCGACGGGTCGTGCAGCCCGTTGAGTATGGCGGCGTTGAGCAGCAGCGGGGTTATCGCCTCCACGAACTTCGAGTTCACCAGTGGCCCCACCTTCAGCGGCCTGAGGTTGGGGATGCTCCTTATCAGCCTGGAGACGACGGCTACCGAGACCTCGTCGTCGCCGGCGACGAGGACGTCGAGGTTCAGGACTGCGTCGATGTTGTTCAGGTAAGCGGCTGGAACGGTCTGCATGGCGGAGACCACGGGGATGGGCGCCAACAGCTCCTGCACCACCTCCGCCGCCGACCTGTCGCCTTCGACGCCCATCGACGAGAAGTAGTACAGCTTGTTCCTCCGCGTCATGGGCACCACGGTCGAGATGACTATCTGTTTCTCGGAGAAGTGATCCTTGAGATCGGTTAACGCAGGCACAGTCGCCTGCGGCGGGAAGCATACGACGACCACCTCCGCCGCCCCGATGGCGTCCTTGTTCTCCATGCCCGTTATGGAGCCTTTCTGCTCGTTCTGGTAGAACCCCTGCGCCAGCCTCCTCAGGCGCCCAACTATGTCTTGGGCCTTCTCCAGGCTTCTCGACCCGATGTAGATGTCGTGGTTTAACACCCATCTACTGGTCAGGCCTGTTCCCATGTTGCCGGTTCCACCCAGGATGCATATCTTCATGTTCCCATCAGCCCACTTATCTCAGCTAATTAGGGTTAACGAGTCGCGGAAGATAAACCGTGTAGGCGTAGATACTCACTAAACTGCCAAAATATGGTTCTTGTTTGACTAACCTTAAGTATAATAGACTATCCATAGTTGCAGAGGTGCAAGAAACTCAAGGAATCTAAACCCCACAAGTACCCCTTGGACGAGAAGGTTCTCGTGACCTGTGGGCTGCCCTACGCGAACGGGCCCATGCACATAGCGCATCTCCGGACGTATGTACCCGGAGACGTTTTCGTAAGATGCCTTAAGAAGCTGGGACAGGACGTGGTGTTCTTCTGCGGAAGCGACACACACGGCACCCCCATAACGGTGAAGGCCGAGGAGATGGGGGTCACCCCCCGGGAGGTCGTGGAGACGTACCACAACCACTTCAAGACCATACTGCCGAGGCTAGGAATCCATTTCGACAACTACGGCAGCACCGACCACCCCCTCAACCACGCCCGGACGAGGGAGATCGCCCAGAAGCTAATCGACAACGGTTACATCTACCCGAGAGACGTCACCCTCCCCTACTGCCCCAGCTGCCGGAGGTTCCTCCCCGACAGGTACCTCAGGGGCACGTGCCCCCACTGCGGGGCAAACGCCCGCGGAGACGAGTGCGACCAGGGATGCCAACGCTACCTGGAGCCGGGGGAGCTCTTGGACCCCCACTGCAGCATATGCGGCGCCGAGGCCGAGATGAAGGAGAGCCGCCACTACTTCCTGAGGCTCACCGCCTTCGAGGGCTTCCTCAGAGAGTTCCTGGATGGGCTGGACGGCACGGACATCGCCAGGAACTACGCCAGGCAGTGGCTCGAGCAGGGACTCCAGGACTGGAACATCACCCGGAACATAGAGTGGGGCGTCAAGTTCCCCGGAGACGAGAGCCTCGTGCTCTACGTCTGGTTCGACGCCCCCATAGGCTACATACAGAGCACGGAGGAGTGGGCGGAGAGGACCGGTGGCGACTGGACTTACTACTGGAAGGGCCCCGGGAAGCTGATCCACTTCATAGGCCCCGGCATAGTGTACCACCACTGTCTCTTCTGGCCCGCGATGCTCGAGGGCTCAGGCTACAGCGTCCCCGACGCCATAGTTGCCTCGGGCACCATGAAGGTGGAGGGGCACGTGTTCAGCAAGAGCCGCGGCTACGTGGTCTGGATCGAGGACGACTACCTCGCCAACGGGCTGGACCCCGACGCGCTCAGGTACTACATCGTCAGCTACACGGGTCACACCCGGGACCTCGACTTCAACTGGAGGACCTACGGCGACAAGGTGAACAAGGAGCTCGTGGGAAGCCTCGGGAACTTCATCTACCGCAGCCTGCTCTTCGCCCACCGCAACTACGGGGCCGTCCCCGAGGGAACCGTTGACGTGGAGGCTAGGAGGCAGGTCGAGGAAGCCGTCGAGACCATAAGGGACGGCGTCGACGAGTACGAGTTCAAGAAGATATGCGACGCCGTCCTCGGCCTAGCGGACTACGGGAACAGGTACATCCAGGCCCACGAGCCTTGGAAGCTGGTCAAGGAACACCCCGAGGAAGCCGCCGACGTGATCCACAACTGCGTCTGGCTAACCAAAGCCGTAGCAGTCCTCATGGAGCCCGTCCTGCCCTTCAAAGCCGAGGAGGTGCTTGAACTCCTCGGCTTGACCCGGAACCAGCCCATGGAGCAGGCGTTGACGCCCCTGGAGCCGGGAGCTGAGCTAGGTAAACCAGAGCCACTCTTCCAGCAGGTACCGGGCGACGAGATCGCTGCCCTCGAGGAAGCCATGATAATACGTATAACGCGGGCGAAGGGATAGGATAAGGGGACCCCTTGAAGATCACGCTCGACCTCCACGTCCACTCAGTCTACTCGAGGGACAGCGTGAACACCATAGACACCATAACGCGGCGCATCAAGATGTCCGGGTTCGACGGCTACGCGCTGGCTGACCACGACACAATAGAGGGGCTGCCCGAGGCGCTCGATAAGAGAGGCGACCTGGTTGTGGTCCCGGCTCTCGAGGTGACGGCGCGCGGCGCCCACGTCCTCGCGTTGGACCCCAACGAACCCATCCCCATGGGCCTCAGCGTAGCCGAGACCGTCGAAAAGATCCATGAGCAGGGGGCTACCGCGGTGCTGGCCCACCCATACGGCCTCCCACGGAGCTGGGTCTCCATCAACAGCATGAAGAACGCCGACCTGGACGCCGTGGAGGCTGTCAACAGCGCCCAGTTCCCCTACGAGTACATATGCGGCCTCAACAGGAAGCTGGCCGAGGAGCTCAAACTACCCGTGACGGGGGGAAGCGACGCCCACATACCGGACACCATAGGGAGAGCCTACACTATAATCGACACGACGTCGACAGAGCTACGGGACGTCATCGACTCGATAAGGAAGGGAAGGACGGAGGCGGGCGGCTCAGGCATTAGCATCTATGAGCGATACAAAAAGCTTTTAAAAATAGGTTAAGGGTGACCTCTACTTCCAGCTTGACTCTATGTCGTAGAGCTCGATACCGAAGTCGATGTGCTTCTCGGGTCCAGCGAAAGGCTCCATGTCGTATAGCTTGGTGTTTTCCAACCCCAATCCTCCATGCTTTGGCTCCTTCACCATGTCTCTGTCTAGGGCGACGGCGATCTGGTAGCTGAGCCTCGGCTTGATGGGCTCTCTCAGGGTGGTTAACACGGCGGCGTTCACGTTTCCCACGTACTTCCGGAAGTTGTTGGCCAGTCTTTCCACGAAGCCTGTGACCCTGACCATGGCCTGCTTCATCTCGTCGTCGAAAGTGTTGGTCCCCCATGTGTCCTCGGCTGCGTCGACGTCCGTGTACGCGGCTATGTCGACGCCTCGGCGCTGCATGCTGAGCGCCTTTTCAATTAAAACCATGTCTCTTTTTTCTCCTCCATTATCGCGCCAGTCGATATCATCTCACACAGCCTTATTTTGTCTCAGCAAAGCGTGTGTATCGACGACGGTATAGGAATATAATGTATTTCTAATAACATCTGGGAATTGTATGACATCCATTATTTTATTAAAGGTATAAAGTTGTTCTCAACTTTTTAGAACAAATTTAAACACTCTCAACAGATGAGAGTAACTCCTCTCTCTGACAAGAAAACGAAGCCAAATAACATAACATAAAAAAATAAAACGCCTAAAACATTGCATCGTATTTTAACAGAATTAAATAAACCAGCCCCGTCCAGACCCGTTTAAATGATTTATAAAAAAAAGCGAAATGAACCTAGATAGGAGGGTTCCACCATATAACTCCATTTAAAAACACGACGTGTCCGCACCGTTTAAAAAACACCAAGCTTTACCAATCAGGAACAAACAGATGCCCAGAATCTACGTGAGATCCTACGGCTGCAGCGCAAACACCGCCGACGCAGAGATAGCGAAAGGACTGCTGCAGGGCATGGGATACATACTATCCCAGACGCCGGCTGACTCGGACCTCAACATACTGCTGACATGCATAGTGAAGACGCCGACGGAGAGGAAGGTCACCAAACGCATTAAACGGCTGTACGAGTCCGGGAAACCGCTGATAGTGGCTGGCTGCATGCCGAAGGCCATGCAGAGTCGCGTAGATGAGATAGCGCCGAGGGCGTCGATGGTTGGGCCCGACGACATAGAGCGCATCGTCGAGGCGGTGGAGAAGGCGCTCCGCGGAGAGAAGGCGGTGTACGTCGATGGAGAGCCCACGGATAGGACCTGCCTCCCCCGGGTCAGGGCCAACAAGCTCGTCCACATAGCACCGATCTGCAGCGGGTGCCTCGGGAACTGCAGCTACTGCATAGTTAAGCACGCACGGGGCAGACTCTGCTCGTTCCCAGCCGAGAAGATCGTCGATGACGTGCGGAAAGCCGTCGCCGACGGCTGCAGGGAGGTGTGGGTGACGGCGGAGGACGCCGCCGCGTACAACCACCAGGGAACCACACTGCCCACGCTCCTCGACGAGATCACAGGCATCGAAGGCGAGTTCCGGGTGAGAGTGGGCATGATGACCCCCAACAGCGCGCTGCCCGTCCTCGACGAGCTGATCGAGTCGTATGGGGACAAGAAGATATTCAAGTTCCTGCACGTCCCAGCCCAGTCCGGCAACGACCATGTTCTCAGGGACATGCACAGAAGATACACCGTGGGGGAGTTCAAAGGGCTCGTCACCAGGTTCAGGGCCGCCCACGAGCGCCTCGGTGTTTCAACCGACATCATATGCGGGTTCCCCGGGGAGACCGAGGAACAGTTCCAGGACTCCCTCGACCTGATCCGGTGGCTAGGCCCAGACGTCCTCAACATCTCGCGCTACTGGGAGCGCCCCGGGACGGAGGCCGCGGCGATGCCGGGCAGGCTCCACGGCAGAGAGACCAAGGCGCGTTCGCGGATGCTAACCAAGATGTGGAAGAGGCTCTCCGTCGAGGCCGGTAAGCGTTGGCTCGGCTGGGAGGGCGAGATACTTCTCGACGAGGCAGGGAGAGACGGGTCCAAGGTGGGCCGCAACTACGCGTACAAGGCGGTGGCCGTGGACGCCGACGCCGAGCTCGGGGAGTTCGTCAGGGTCAGGGTGACGGGGGCTGGCGTGGGTTTCCTGGAAGCGGAGATCGCATGATTTATTGCCCCGGCGTGTCGATGATCAACCGTGAGCACATTGAGATTAGCGGTTGCGTCTTTCAGCCACGAGACGTGCACCTTCTGCCCGAAGCCCACCACGGTGGACGACTTCGAGGCCGGAAAGGTGCTCCACGGCGGAGACGTGTTAGAGTCTGCGAGGGGCATACCCAGCTACATCAACGGCTTCATCAAGGCCGCCGAGGAGGAGGATGACGTGGAGCTTGTCGGCATACTCGCCGCCTCCAGGAGCCGCGGCGGCTCCAGCGGAAGCTGGCTCACGGAGGAGTGCTTCGACAGGTACAGCCTCGGCATAGCAGACGGCCTCAGGAAGGCGGGGAAGCTGGACGGCGTGCTCCTGGCGCTCCACGGAGCCATGGCCGCCACCGGCTACCCCAAACCGGAGGCAGAGATAGTTCGAAGGGCCAGGGCCGCTGTCGGGGACCTGCCCATCATGGTGACGCTGGACCTCCACGCCAACGAGGACGGCGAGTTGACCGACGCCGCCGACGCGGTGTTCATCCTCAAGACCTACCCCCACGTGGACTCGGAGGAGATAGGCTACACAGCCGCGAGGTGCATGATTGAGACCGTCAGGGGAGGCTTCAAGCCCACCATGGCGATAAGGAAGCCCGGCGTCATGACCCCCAGCGTCTACCAGGGCACAGGAGAGTCCCCCGCCAAGGAGATCATGGACAGGGCTCGGGAGTGGGAACGCGGAGAAGAGAACTGCTACTGCGTCAGCGTTGCCTTCGGGTTCGCGTACGCCGACGTGCCGGACGTCGGCGCCACCGTCATCGCCGTGACCAACGACGACGCGGCCCTCGCCGAGAAGATCGCGGAGGACATCTCCGACTACATTTGGAGCCTGAGGGAGCCCTTCGCCGGCAAGAAGCTGCCCAAGACCAGGGAGGGGGTGGCGGAGGCCATAAAGCTTGCCGGTGAAGGCAGGACACCCGTCATCATAGCTGACCACAGCGACAGGATGGGCGACAGCACCCACATCCTCAAGGAGCTGATCAGGCAGGGTGCGACCGACTTCTGCGTCGCCACCATAAGCGACGAGGCAGCCATAGAGAAGCTGGAAAAAGAGGCGAAGGTCGGCGACACGGTCGACGTGAAGGTGGGCGGCTACGCAGACTGCTACTCCGGGGAACCAGTCGGGATCAAGGGCACCCTGGAGTACCTCGGAGACTGCAGCTTCGTCCTCAAGGGCCCCATGAGCAGGGGCGACACGAGGAGGCTGGGGGTGACCGCGGCG
>CAYPNN010000073.1:6302-7157 GCA_964412065.1 uncultured Candidatus Bathyarchaeia archaeon | reverse complement strand
TGAACTCGTGGAACTGGAGGGCGTACCTGATGGCCTCCTCCGCTTGGGCTCTGAGCCTCCCCGCGTCGAGTACCTTGATGACGTAGACGAACCTGCCGGCGTCGTGCAGGTCTCGGATGGCGTCGATCCTGTCCTCCTGGGTGCCGTCGTCCACGTAGGCCCCAGCCATGTTCAGAGTGGTGCAGACCACGTCTATCTCAGGGACCTCCAGAACCTGCCGGAGAGTCTCGGTGCTGTGGGTGGACAACGCAGTGGCTCTCACCCGGCCCGTCTCCTCAGCTTCCAGGAAGGCACTGAGCGCCCCCAGCCTGCTGCTCAGCGGACCTGAGACGTAGGGCCGCCCCGCCGCGTCCCGCCTCTCCACGGGCCTCGGCGGCACGATGTGCAGGAACATTATGTCCACGTGCTTGGTGCCTAGGTCCCTGAGGCTATGCTCCACGGCATTCACGCCCTCCTCGTGGGTGTGGGCGTTGGTCTTGTCTGCGACCACCACCTCTCCACGTGGGACCAGCTTCAGCCCCTGGGCCACGTGGGGGTGGGTGCCGTAGTCGTCGCTGGTGTCCCAGAAGTTGACCCCCAGCCTGTAGGCCTCCGCGAGCCTTCTCCCTCCCTCCGGCGGCGGTACGTCGCCTTGGGTCTTGGCGCCCTCAGGCCCCTTCTTGAAGGTGAAGGGTTCCGTGCCGTAGCACAGCCTCGAGACGGTGAGCCCCGTGTCGCCGAGCCTTGTCGTGAGCCTCATCACGTCCAGACCCCGCTCAGTAGTTGGAGAAGTGGGCGTGGGCGATGCGCCAACCATCCCCCGTCCTGACGTAGAGGATGGTTACGGGGCCACGCTGGGTCTTGTCTGAGCCCTTC
>CAYPNN010000073.1:0-6292 GCA_964412065.1 uncultured Candidatus Bathyarchaeia archaeon | reverse complement strand
CTCTGGAACAGCCAGCCCGCCTTCACCGCCGCGGAGCCCTCGAACTCCTCGACGTCCACGTCCTCGAGCCACAGCCTGTTTCCCGTCTCTCTGCCTCCGGCCACGAACCCGAACTCCTCGTGGTGCCCGACGAGGCTGTCGATGCCCTTGATTAGCCCCTCCTTCTCGGAGCTGAAGTAGGTCACCCTACCGTCGTCCAGGAACAGCCTCCTGACGTCGTCGAGGTCGTAGGTGTTCCACAGTCGGACCCACGCCTCTACTGCCTCCCTCACATTCATATCTACCTCATGGTGGATGTGTGGGCTGATAAACTTGGCTAGAACGTGGAGCCGGTGCCGCCGACACTCACATTTTTTATTTAGCGCTTTAACTAGCTACCCCATGAATTCTGGGCGCCCCATGAGGCCGTTCATGGTCATCTTCGCCGGCCAGGCGTTCTCGCTTTTCGGCAGCAGGCTCGTCCAGTTCGCCCTCGTCTGGTGGATCACCCAGACCACGGGGCTGGCGTCCACCCTGGCCTTCGCCAGCATCGTCGCGATGCTGCCTCAGGTGCTGCTGGGGCCCTTCGCAGGCGCCCTGGTGGACAGGTGGAACCGTAAGACAGTGATGATGGTCTCGGACTCTTTCATTGCTCTCGTGGTGGTGGCGCTGGCGTTCCTCTACGGCACCGGAGCCATACGGCTGTGGCACGTATTCCTGGCCATGTTCATCCGTTCGCTGGGCGGCGCCTTCCAGTGGCCGGCGATGCAGGCCACCACGACGCTCATGGTTGACAGGGAGAGCCTCAGCAGGGTCGCGGGAATGAACCAGAGCCTGCAGGGGTTGGCCGCCATCGTCGCGCCTCCGTTTGGGGCGTTCCTGATGGAGATCATGCCGATCCAGACCATACTGCTGATCGACGTGGCCACGGCGGTGCTCGCGGTGGGGCCGCTTTTCTTCATCAAGGTTCCTCAGCCCAGCCGCGGGGCGGCCGAGGCGCTGGGGCCGAAGACCGTGCTCTCAGACATGAGGGAGGGGGCCGCGTTCGTGTGGAGTTGGAGGGGCCTCAGGGTCATCATGGGGATGTCCATGGTCATAAACTTCCTCATGAGCCCCGCGTTCAGCCTCCTCCCACTGGTGGTCACCAACCACTTCAACGGCGGCGCCATGGAGCTGGGGTGGCTCCAGTCGGCCAACGGCGTAGGCATGATAGCCGGAGGCCTCCTCCTGGGGGCGTGGGGCGGGTTCAGGAAACGCGTCGTCACCGCCATGACTTCGATAATCATTAGCGGCGTCTTCATAGAGGTCTTCAGCTTCATGCCGCCCGAGCTGTTCTCGGTGGCCGTGGGCTGCGTCTTCGTGTTCGCCGTCTTCAACGCCATGGCGAACGGGACCTTCTTCTCCAGCATGCAGGCGGTGATCCCGCCCGAGATGCAGGGAAGAGTCTTCACCATACTGATGAGCCTCAGCGGAGGCATGACGCCCATAGGCTTGGCTTTCGCAGGCCCGGTCTCTGACAGCCTGGGCCTGTTCATCTGGTTCAGGATCGGGGGAGTCGTGTTGGCGTTGATGGGCGCCGCAGCCTTCGCCATACCGGCGGTGATGAACATAGAGGAAGAAGCCGAGCTGCCTCAGGCCCAGGCCTGACTGTTACTGATAACGCAATTATAGCCATACAAGGGATATGCATGTAATTGAACCTATGCACACCATCATAATCGTGCGTCATGGCGAGGCGGAGCATAATGTCAGCGACCTCACAGGCGGCTGGACGGAGCCCGCGCTGACGCCCCTCGGGGAACGGTAGGCCGCCGCCGTCGCCGAGAGGCTGGCACGCGAGCTGAGGAACACCGACGTCAGGTTCCTGTCCAGCGACATGAGGCGGGCGAGGCAGACCGCGAAGACGATAGCGGAGGCGCTAGGCGTGGATGCCGAGTACAGCGCCGACCTCAGGGAGTTCAATAACGGTGTCGCCGCCAACAGGCGCAGGGAGGAGGTGCAGGAGCTCTACGTCGAGCCCAAGGACAACCTGCTCGACTGGCAGCCCTACCCGGGGGCGGAGACCTGACGCAGATTCCATCGCCGGGTCGCGTCGTACATGGACAGAGTGATGAAGAGCCACGACAAGCTATGTTTGATAGTCTGCCACGGCGGCACGGTGGTTCATGTAGTCTCGTGGTGGCTGAGGCTGCCAATGGAGACCCTGAACTAGGTCAACTTCCACAGCTACCCGACAGGAGTAACAGTTCTAACCGAGACGAAGTGGTGGGAGAGGAGGCTGGAGCGCCTCAACGACACCTCCCCGCTCAGAGAGCTGAGCGGGGTCGAGCCTATATCACCGAGCCAGTGGAGAAAACGTAGAATCCTGAAGGCCCTTAGCTTTCTACCTGCACTGGCCTCCGCCCACGACTGTCAGGGCATCGGTGGAGGCCCATACCTTGTAGAAGTCGATGGGCCTCTTCGCCTGCTCGTACCTGACGACGTAGTAGCTGAGGGGCTGGGAAAGATTGGGCCAGTCCAGCTCGAAAACCCTGTGCCAGTAGTAGTTGGGCTCACCCGTCTCCGTCGTGACGTCGGGTACCTGCCCCACGTTGACGCCGTGCTCTAGGAGGAAGCCTCTGCCCACGTACACCGCCTTAAGCTTCTCTGGGGAGTCGATGCCCAGGTCGGCGGACAGTGAGGTGTAGCCGTTGGTTAGCAAGACGCATACGAAGAGCGTCGACAGGTAGACCATGGTCGCCTTCTTACCGGGCATGCATTCTTCTATACCGTTTTACGAGATAATACTAATGAATCGAACGGCTATTCAAGATCCTAGTATGGGTCAAAACGCCATGTTTAAAGCCACATGGCCTTGGCGACAACAACTGAGTCTGGTTTCGCGTTCCTTGGCCAAATTTTGTGATATATAATATCAAAACAGTTTTGGTATATCACATACATGGTTCGATGAAAAACACTAAAATAAATCATCTAAAAATTAATAATAACATAATAATTTAACGTT
Organism: uncultured Candidatus Bathyarchaeia archaeon; assembly: GCA_964412065.1. Classification (GTDB taxonomy): domain Archaea; phylum Thermoproteota; class Bathyarchaeia; order TCS64; family TCS64; genus RBG-16-57-9. Next base: position 3,306 of record CAYPNN010000073.1, on the reverse strand, counting down.
TAATTATAATTATAAATTAACAAATATTTGTAACTAAAAAGGGGACAATCATTTTTTCCTAAAAATTGTTCATTAAATAATCATGTTTTAGATTCTGATAATATAAAGAAATAAGAAAAATAAAAAAATCACGATCCTTCATCAATATCAGAGGACTGTAAATTTTTATATATCGCTGTAATACTGTGTAAAATGACTATGTCCGCCGCTGTTCCGCTACTGCGGGACGGCGGTTTTCTCAATAAAGCAACGATTCTTTAATCAGTTTATTATCTATTACCCTTTCTTCAGCGCAAACAGATCGTAAGTGATAGCTAAATTCTATTGGGTGATAGACGTTTTGACAAATTACACCTAAATAACTTGCTCTCTCTACAGCTGGTACGAAATCGCTGTCTCCTGATACAATTATTGCTTTATCTATCGCACCAGTGCCACTTAGCTCGGTCATATCAAGTGCAAATTCCACATCTACACCTTTCTGTTGGAATGTGCCATCATTTTTTTTCATCAATCTACCAAGTTTAACTGTGAAATTATCTAATCTTCTTACAATTGTAAGATATTTATCCATTCTAGCATACCTTCGTCTTTCTTCATAAGTAGGGGTTCCGCTTTGGTATGGCATGCAATGATAATAATAAGTGTGCATTCGGTGACAGTCGTCACATAAATTTTCTGAAAATTTTAATAGATCTATTCTAGTACTGTTAAAAAATTTCTTTAAGATTTTTGATAGATACCCGCCGTCTATTAATACAGCTGTTTTTATCGTACTCTCTCACCCCAACTCAACTTTTATTCAATATTAAAACTACATCATATTTTTTATTAGATTAATTTTAATATAAGTAATTATTAATCTCTTTGCCCCGTAGGGAACTGGCTTATTTAGGGTACGCAAGTGCATCGTATATTTGTAAATTTATTTATATTTGCATAAATTATTTTTAATATTATCATTAGGTGAACTTCTCACCCTGATCTGTTAGATAAATGAATAGATACCTATTTTTGACTCTCTCTCATTCATATGACAGAGGTTCAGATTTATGTAAAGGGCAGTGGTAAAACAATAATACCTGCTGTGTCAACTTTTTTACGTGGACAGGCTCAAGCTTGGCAAGCTCTTGGGCGGACTCAGCCTGGTGTTGCTTTCTGCCTACGCGGGCATGTTCATCCTCGACCCGCTGAACATCTGGGTCCTCTTCTACCTCAAGGCCGTCGCCGTGGCCGTCGTTCCGGGGCTCGTCTGCTTCAGCTGGCTCTTCATCTGGAGGGACGGCGGCGACCCGTTCCAGTTCCTATGCCTATGGAACTGTGGCACCCAGATACTTTTCCTTGCCCTGAACCTGGTCAGGGTCAAGTCCGGCTCGTGGGGCGTCTTCGGTTGGCTCTACCTGGCACTGTCGGCGGTCATCGTCGGCATCTACCTTTCCAACATCCATTTCTCTAGGTGGGGCTTCTGGGTGACGGGGGTGCTCATACTGCTGAACGTGGTCTTCGCCTTCGGGCTGGCGTTGACGACCTTCGAGTACGTGCACCCCTGGTTCGCCAAGGAGGGCGTCGGGCTTGCGGCGCTGAGGGACTTCGTCACCGAGCTGAGCGTCATGGGCGCCCTCTTCACATCCAGCAGCCAGCTCTACTGGCACGAGATACTGAGGAAGATACGGGATGAGATACTCGTCGAGATGATATTCGACTCCCTGGACGGCTAGCCAGCCGCCGGGATTATGAACCGCTCGGGGAGCTGTATTGTGTAGTCGAAGGTCTCAGGTGTGCCCCCCGTGAACACCGCCACTATGTCGTGCTCCGGTATCACGAAGACGAACTGCCCCATGTAGCCTAGGGCGAGGTAGTAGCCGTCGTCGTCCACCCACCACTGGTAGCCGTAGCCGTCCCGCAGGTTGGCGTCGATCCTGTGCCGGGTCGCCTCCCTAACCCAGCTCTTGGGGACCAGCTGCTCGCCGTCCCACTCGCCTTCTTTGAGGAACAGGTACCCGATCTTCGCCATGTCCCGGGGCGTCAGGTATAGGCTGCTGTACCCCCAGTTCCTCCCCGCCTCGTCGGTTCTCCACTCGTAGTTCGTTATCCCGAGGGGCCCGAACAGGTGCTCCTCTGCGTACTCGGCGGCGCTCATCCCGGTCTTCTCCGTTATCAGGCATGAGAGGAGGTGGCTGACGCCGTTGGTGTACTCGAACCTGCTGCCCGGCTCGAAAGCCATGGGCAGGTCCAGGACGTATTGCACGGCGTCGTCGGCTTCGTGCATCTCGTCGAGCCTCTCCCACTCGTAGAGCCAGCTGTCCCTGGCGTCGAAGCCGGCGCTCATCATCAGCATGTCCCTCAGCGTCATCGCCTGCTTCCACTCGTCCACGTTCTCCGGTGTATAATCGTGGAATAGGTCCAGTAGGCGGGAGTCGACGCCTTCGATCTCCCCCCTGTCGATCGCAATGCCGACGAGGGTTGAGACGACGCTCTTTGTGCAGCTGTAAACGTTGTGGCGGACGTCGTTGCCGTACCCCCCGAAGTACCACTCCTGCACCAGGTAGCTGTCCTTCACCACCAGGACGCTGTCCACGGCGAGCCCGCTTCCCATGATGTCGTCCACCATGCCCTGTAGCATGTAGCCGTCCACCCCGAGAACCTCGGGCTTGACGAACCGCCACCCTTCGGTGGGCCAGTAGCTCTCAAGACGCCTAGGCGTCTTCGGCGGCGTGGTCCCGAAGTGCGTCAGGACCTTCGTCATCAGGTACTCGGAGCTGCCCCTGTCTCCTCCAAGCTTGACGACGTAGACGGCGAACATCCTCCCCTCCTCCATCGTGAAGGCTGCTACCATCCCATGGGCCGCGGAGTCGCCTGCGGGAACCTCGAAGAAGCTGCGCTGAACGTCGTACCCTGCGACAGCCGCTGGTCCTATTGGCTCGTGGGTCATGCCTGGGTTCTCGTCCTCCGCGACGCCGAAAAGGTATACGAGGTACTCGGCTGGGCTCATCTCGCTGGCGTCGGTCCAGTAGACCCCGATCTGGGTACCGCCGTCACCGGAAACCGTCTGGACGCCTCCCTCCCAGTACCCGTTCAGGATGAAAGTGGCGGGGCTGTCTGTGACGCTCTGCCCCCTAGGGACGATGAGCGTGAACCCGTAGCCCTCGTACTCCTCGAACCCCAGCGGCGGGTCACCCCGCCTCATCCACAGATTCGCCCCCGTCACCGCAATCACCACCAGCGCGATAACGATCATGTCTCGGTGCTTCCGAAGGTTGGAGATGTTCATGGCTGCTCACTATATGTACTGGAGTATGGGCTTCG
>CAYPNN010000072.1:0-7167 GCA_964412065.1 uncultured Candidatus Bathyarchaeia archaeon | reverse complement strand
ATCCCGACTCTGCTCAGTACTCGTGACTAGCATGGCTTCACTGCCGCTCGTAGCCAAGGCCGTTGGAGGCGTCCTCTCGGTCACGGGGGCAGTAGTCTGCGTCTACTGGTACGTCTTCTGGAGCAGGAACTACGAGGGTGATCTCATTACTCATGGCCCATACGCCTATGTGCGGCACCCGTTCTATTCTGGGTTCCTCTCTCTCGCTGCCGGCCTAGCCGTGGTTCTCCCCGTCTACGAGACCAGGCTGCTACTCGTCTTCACGCTGGCAGTCATAGTCGTATACGTTCCCAAAGAAGAGGAATCCCTGATGCGGCGGTACAACAAAAGTTACTTGGATTACATGGAGAAGGTGAGGCACAGGCTTATCCCAGGCGTCTATTAGTAGATCGTCCCTCTCTTCATGTACTCAGCCGCCACGTCCAAAAAGAATGGTAGGTTATCTTGCACGCATATCCAAGCCCAGTCCTTCGCCGTCGTATCGGGTTGGGCGAGGAACGCACCCCAGTGCCTGTGGAACCACCGGGTGAAGCGGTGGCTCATACTGTAAAGCGTGCCTTCTTCTCCCATCCTCCTTGGTTCGGGTAGCGTCTCTGGGGGCTCCTTTGTCCAATCGAACCCGATGAAGAGGTGCCCGAACCCCTCCATGAGGACCATGCAAGCGCCGTCCACACCGTCCCTCAGCCGTTCCTCAGATTCACCAGTCGAGCTTGATCTCTTTCTCAGGTTCTCCGTTAGCTGCCTCCTCTGGTCAGCAGCGAAGGGGTCAAGCAGCACCCAGTGAGCCGCCTCGTCGGATACGATCTGAAGCACGTTCTCTAGTGTAGCCGCCTCGGGTGGTGAACCCCAGCCCACCATCCATGTCTTGCCTCCCCATCTCCGACCAGAGCAGTTAGGGTACTTGTTATCCGCGAGTATATAGCCCACCTCGTCCAGCCCGATATTTCCTCTGAGCGTCTCTTCGATCCTACTAAATGGGTTAGGGATGCCGTCCAGCTGAGCCTGAAGCACCCCGGCGAGGTCTCTTAACTCAGGTCTCCGACGCACCCAGAAATCACTATAACGCACCGCGGATACTTCCAAGGCATCAAAGGAAACCAGCAGTTCCCTAGTGGCACGTTTATTATGTGAGACGCTATCGGTGATTAACTGTCGCAGGTTTTTAACTGCAGCGATAAAATCTTCTACTTCCTCTGCCAAGTAGAAAAGTTTCATGAGCCTGTCCTGATCCCCCTGAAACGTATCATCGCTATGCTTAGCGTCGCGTTCGAGAAGCGAGTACAGCCTGAAGAAGCTGCTCAGTGAACCCGTTTCCGCAGGCGAGAGGCTGCCTAAAACCTGCCCGCAGGCTTCATCCATGTACACCCGTCTCCCCCTGACAATGGATTGAGCCTTATCCACGATCGCTGCTATGTTCTCGCCAAACGCGTACCCTATCTTCACATGTCCGTTACAGGGCATCTCTTCATGTATTCTCCGATGAGGTTATAATACATGCAGCCAAGGGATCGCTGCGGTTTTTAAACAGGGTCTCCAATTCTATGCCCATGTCCGATGACATGGTCCAATACTACAGAGACCGTGCCAAGGAGTACGAACAGGTCTACGAGTGGAGAGACCCCCAACGCCAGGAGGAGCAAAACCGCCTCGGCGAGGAGATGAGGGAAGCCTTCAAGGGACGCAACGTGCTGGACATCGGCTGCGGCACAGGCTACTGGACAGAAAAAATCAGTATGACCGCTGACAGGATCACGGGCATCGACATCAACGACACCGTCCTCGAGATCGCGAGGTCCAAGAATTATGGGTGCCCCACAGAGTTCAAGATCATGGCCGCTTACAGCATGAAGTCCCCACCTAACACGTTCACCGGCGCCTTAGCGACGTTCTGGCTCAGCCACGTTCGCAGAGAGGACGTGGACGGCTGGATCGAGCACATGCACGGCGTGCTGGCCCCCGGGGCTCGGGTGTTCATCGCCGACAACACGTACATCGAGGGCGTCGGCGGTAGACTCGTCACCAAGGAGGGCGACCTCGACACCTACAAGCTCAGGACGCTCAACGACGGCAGCCAGCACCTCATAGTGAAGAACTACTTCACCGCGGAGGAGCTCGTCGAGCTGTTCAGCCGCCACACAGACGGCGTCACGGCCGGCGACGTGTTCCACGGCGGATGCTTCTGGTGGGTAAGCTACAAGCTGAAGAAATAGGTGAGCCCTAGATGGGCTCGAACTCTGATTTGGGGGCTCCGCAGAGGGGGCACGCCCAGTCTTCCGGCAGGTCCTCGAAGGCGGTGCCCGCCGGGTAACCGTTTTCCGGGTCGCCGACATCCGGGTCGTAGACGTAGCCGCAGACCTGGCACTGGTATTTCTGAGACATGGGGAAGCCAAACTCACCGGGTTATATAAAACCGCGGCTGCTGGACGGCATCCAAAACGATAATATGAGCAACGCAGCAGGTACCTGTGATGCCGTCGGAGAGGGAGGCCGCCAAGTACCCGTTCCTAAAGGCGGGGCTGGAGCTAGTGGATGGGCTCGGCCTCCAGCTGGACGACCTCACCGACCCCAACTACGGCAAAGCCCTGGATAGGGCGGCGGAGCGGGTGAAGGAAGCCATAGTGCAGGGCGTCGTCTCAGCCAAGCTGGCGGACCCACTCACGGAGCTCCTCAGCTATCCCGTGGCTGTGATGTACGTCACCCTCATCGGCGAGCAGTTCCTAAGCCGCCGGTTCGCCCTGGCCGAGGCTGTCCGAGCCTACAACCTCCTCCGGGACGAGTACGAGGATAAGATCACCCGTATAGCGGTTGACGAGTTCGGCTGGGACATAAACCGAGACCCTGAGAACATCGACGGCGTACCCCACACCCTCAAGCTTGCCTACCCGGACTACCTGAGGACCGCCTCCTCTTTCCACGAGCCCAAGTGGAAGCTGGTGAACAGGAAGATGGAGAACGGCCTCGTCTGCATCACAGGCGTCGAGGCCGCCCGGCTCCTCCAGGTAGAGGTGGAGAGGTGGGTGCGGGAGAGGGTTTCGACGCCTTCCAGCTTCACACTCCCGGAGCCCCTGCAGACGAGGCTCGACGACGTGAGGAAGGTCTTCGAGGAGAACCGCGCAAGGCTGGGCGGCAGCCAGCTGCCCGACGAGGTCGTCGACGAGGCTTTCCCGCCGTGCATGAGGTACTGCCTGGAGGGCCTCCTCGCGGGGAGACGTGCCAGCCACATGGAGAGGTTCGGCCTCACGTCGTTCCTCGTGAACGTGGGGATGTCCGTCGACGACATGGTGCAGCTCTACACCAGCGTCACCGACTTCGACGAGAGCCTCACCCGCTACCAGATAGAGCACATCGCCGGCCTCAAAGGCCACCGAACAAAGTACACGCCCCCCACGTGCAGCACCCTCAGGACCCACGGCATCTGCCGCAACATGGACAGCATATGCGAGACCGTGAGCCACCCCCTCGGCTACTACAGGAGGAAGGTGCGGCGCCTGGAGAGGCAGAGAGAGCAGCGGGAAGATGAATCCTCAAATACCGCCGCCCAACAATAACAGAGACCGGCATGCGGGAACTCACGGAGGAGAAGAAGCAGATGCTTAAGAGCATAGGGCTCCACTACTGCAGGCACTACGAGAACGTGGTACGCTTCAACGCACCCTTATGCGGAAAATGCCGCCACTGTACCTACCCCGCGAGGTAACCTGTTTTAAAACCCCCGGAGACTATTCAATAGCCATGGATGAGGACTGGGGAAGCCCCGGGTTCGTGGAGGACCAGTTCAGGCAGTGGTACGCCCGGAACAGCGACACCGTACCCGCCCCCATAGACATGGCGCACAGGGAGTTCGCCTTCCTCACCTTCCACGGCCGCACCATGTACCGCCACATAAGGTTCCCCACCCTCGCCGGGCTTCGACGCTACCTTAGGGCCAACGTCCCCGCCCACAGCTACCACAGCAGCGGCTACTACGACGACCCCGCCGCCGACATGGCACGCAAGGGATGGAGGGGAGCAGACCTGGTCTTCGACATAGACGCCGACCACTTCGATCTTCCCTGCCAGAGGATGCACGACAGGTGGCGGTGCAGGAACTGCGGCAAAGAGGGCACAGGCCACCCCCCAGAGATATGCGAGTGCGGTAAGGCTCAGTTCGAGACGGAGACATGGCTCTGCGAGCGGTGCCTCCAAGCCGCTAAACACGAGACCCAGAAGCTCCTCGACATACTCATACAGGACTTCGGCGTAGGCACCGACGAGCTGACCACCAACTTCAGCGGCAACAGGGGCTACCACGTCCACGTACACAGCGACGGCATGATCCCCCTCGACCAGCAGGCCCGCCGCGAGATAGTGGACTACATAATGGCAACAGGCCTCGAAGCCGAGTACCAGGGCTTCAGCCAGAGGAACAGAGGGGTGCGCCCCACCCTCGCCGAGGGAGGCTGGAGGGGCAGAACAGGCCGCGCCCTCTACGACTATATTCATGAGGTCGAGCCCGATGAGGTGAAGGCCATGAAGCTCAGCCGGAGAGCAACGAAGAGCATCATAGAGGACAGGGAGCGGGTGCTCAACGTCCTCATGGAGATGCACCCCAGCAACGTCACCAGCCTCATAGACCCAAAGAGCCTGCAGACGGTTCTGGAGAGAGCCGTGAAGCTCCAGGCGTCAGAGATCGACACCGTCGTCACCACCGACATACACCGCCTCATCAGGCTGCCCAAGACCCTCCACGGCAAGACTGGGTGGCAGGTTCAGACCATACCTTACGGCTCATTGCCCGACTACGACCCCCTCACCAGGGCGACCGTGATAACCGGCGACCCCGTGCGGCTCGAGTTCAGGCGGGCCCCCAAAATAAAGATAAACGACGTAGAGTACGGACCATACGAGGACGAGGAAGCAGAGCTCCCCCTGAGCGCCGCCCTCTTCTTCCTATGCAAGAAAGGAGCCAGGCTGAAACGATGAGTGGCAGGTACGAGAGACTTCGCAGGGCATGGGAGATGGAGAGGGAGAAGACTGAGCTCCAGAACATACCCGACGAGTTCCTCCGCGAGATGCGCCGCTACTCCGAGGAGCTGAACAAGACCCCCACCGACCCCGGGATTCTCACAGGCTCCATTACCAAGAAGGAGAGACGGTTCGTGGGCCAGATGCTGAGGGAGCTCACCGAGAACCGGCTCCGGAAGATAGTCACAAAGGAGCTCAGAGGAGAGCCCATCGACGCACAGGCCATGACTCCCGAGGAGCAGAGGCTCCACGCAAACCTCAGGCAACTACTGTTAGGCTACAGGCAGGGAGCCGACATCCCCGAGGCCGAGGCACCACCCACCGTACAAGTGCCCAGGCCGGCGCCGAGACCCAGCGTACCAGCTCCACGCGAGGCGCCTGAGGGTGACTTGGTGGTGGTCAGGTTCCTGAAGCCCCTGCCAGCGATCATGGGCGTGGACATGAAGGCGTACGGCCCATTCGACCCTGAGGACGTGGCAAACATCCCTCGCCGGAATGCGTTAAACCTAATAAGGAGAGGTATAGCTAAGCTGGTGGATATAGAGCCATGAAAGTACCTAGGACTATCCGGACCTACTGCCCGAAGTGCAAGACACACACCGAGTTCAACGTCTCCATCTACAAGGCGGGGAAGAGGAGGGGCGCGAAGAAGGGAGAGCGCAGGCAGGCCGAGCGCAAGAAAGGCTACGGCGGTCAGAAGTTCCCGGAGCAGCACAACCAGGCCAAAGTCACCAAGAAGCAGTCCCTGATGCTCAGGTGCAAGGAGTGCAGCTACACTCTACAGCGTAAAGGGATGCGGCTCAAGAAGCTGGAGGTAGTATAGCTTGGCAGAATGGGAGCACCTCATACCCCGCCCCACGTCACGGTTTCTGCGCGTACGGTGCATAAGCTGCGAGAGTGAGCAGATACTGTTCAGCCACAGCAGCACCAGGGTCCAGTGCCAGACCTGCGGAGAGGTGCTCGCGGAGCCCACCGGCGGGAAAGCCAAGATCAACGCCGCCATAATATCCGTCTTAGGGTGATTTAGATGAGTCTAGGGCAACCAGAGTGGCCAGAGATCGGCGAACTCGTCGTCGCGACGGTGCGGCGCGTGGAGAGCTACGGCGCCTACGTCAGCCTCGACGAGTACACGGAAAGGGAGGGCCTCCTGCACATCTCCGAGATAAGCAGCAGATGGGTGAGGAACATCCGCAACCACGTGCGGCCCGGCCAGAAGGTCGTCCTACAGGTACTCAGAACGGATCCTGGGAAGGGTCAGGTGGACCTCAGCCTGAGAAGGGTCAGCAAGGACGAGAAACGTAAGAAGATCGAGTCCTGGAAGAAGGAGAGGAAGGCGGTGACCCTGCTCACGCAGGCAGCAAATCAGCTCAACACGGACACCGAAACACTCTTCGAGAGAGAAGGAGCGAAGCTTGTGGATCAATACGGCAGCCTATACGAGGGCTTCGAGGCCGCCTCCAAGAAAGGCGTGGACGCCCTCAAGGAGGCAGGGGTAGAACCCAAGGCTGCCGAGGTTCTCAGCGAGCTCGCCAAGGAAAAGATAGTGATAAGAGGCGTCACGATTCAGGGCGTCTTCGAGGCGTCGACCATGTCCAGCTTCGGTATACAGGAGATCAAAGACATGTTCCAGAAGGCCGAGGAGGTTGCGGAGAATGACGACGCCGCAATAAGCATAACCACCCTAGGTGCCCCAAAGTACAGGATCCAGCTAACGGCGGAAGACTACAAGAAGGCCGAGCACGCGCTCGACGAGGTGGTCAAGTTCGCCGAAGAGGCTTGGAAGGAAATCGACGGTAGCATCGCGTTCACGAGGGAGTAGCGCAGATGGTTTGGCTTCTGAGGCGATGCACCAGCTGTAGCCAATACACGCTAAAGGGAACGTGCCCACGATGCGGAGGCGCCGCGGAGTCGCCCCACCCAGCGAAGTTCTCCCTCGACGACAAGTACCGCAGGTACCGCATCCTCATGAAGAGGATGGCCGAGAGAAACCGCGGCCGCGTTGACGCAGACCCTTCCATCTGTTGAATATTTTTCTCACTTGGAAAGGCTTTTTATCGTCTAGTTCCCCATGTTTTTGCGATCACTATGGCAAAGACTTATGTTCGAATCTTTGGCCCGCCGCTTCTGAAAGCCATCAAAGCCTTGGAGGGCGTCGCCGTAGAC
>CAYPNN010000071.1:6880-7187 GCA_964412065.1 uncultured Candidatus Bathyarchaeia archaeon | reverse complement strand
GCACAGGGTGGAGGCGCTAAAACGGGCCATCGAGCGCAACCGGGACTTCGAGGACTACCCCGTCATAGCGAGCATCATGAAGCTCCCGGAGCGGTTCGACGAGATGATGCTCTTCTACATCGTCAACAAGAGGCAGAGGAGCGTGCCCACCGACCTGGTCTACAGGCACCTCCAGAGGATGCTGTGGAAACGCGGGAAGCAGTGGGTGATGGACTTCGAGGGCAGCAAGGGCGTGAGGATAGGGCTAGCCACGGAGGTGGTGGACATACTGAACCAGAGCCCCCAGAGCCCTTGGAACGGCAGGGAT
>CAYPNN010000071.1:0-6870 GCA_964412065.1 uncultured Candidatus Bathyarchaeia archaeon | reverse complement strand
CGCAGACACGAGAACCACATAGTCTCGGACAGCCTCATCATCAGGTCCGTCTCCAACCTGCTCAGGGAGAACATACTCAAGGGGATGCCTGTGAGCGACATAGCTAGGCTCCTCATAGACTACTGGAACGCCGTATACCAGCTGTACCCCGAGTGCTTCACGGAGCCCTCGGCCTACACGCTCCTCGGCACACCCGGGATACAGGTGATGCACATGCTGTTCCCCCTGATCTACTCCAAGTGCATACAGGAGAACAGGGTCGAGGAGATCGTGATGGAGACGCATCTGGAGAAGCTGATGGGGAGGACTCCGGGGCACACCATGCCCGAGCTACAGGGCTCGGTCGACTCGGAGTTCTGGTCTAAGAACCATGGCCCCCTCATCTCCTTGTCCACGGGGCGGCAGAGCCAGGAGGCGCTGTACGAGGGGCTCGTGGAGAAGATCAGGCTCATGGAGGAAGGCTAAGCCCTCTCGATCCTGACCCTTTCCCCGCTCCGCACCTTCTTGAAGACCTTCGGGTCTCCCTCCACCTTCCCGAAGACGTTGACGGCGCTGGCGGGCCTTATCTCGTCTCCCCTGCTCGCCGGGGTCCTGCCGAAGAATATGTAGAACGCGTTCCCCGGCGGCCAATACGCGAGAGCGCCCAACTCGACTACCTCCCTCGGGTTCTCGGGGTCAGCGTCCACCGGTACACCGAAGTATATCTCGTCTCCCCAGGTGTTGGCTCTAGCCTCGACGGGCAGCGCCTCCCATATCTTCCTCGCGGTGACCGGGTTCTCATCCGTCAGACTCGCCTCCACAGGGCCGGTCGCGTCTGTCACTATTCTGATCCTCATTATCCTCAGTGTCTTCTTGAGGGCGAACGCTTAAGGTTTTTACCTTAGTCTTAGATATTGTGTGGGATAGATACTATGCGCCTTAGACACGGAGTGGCAGCCTTCGCCATCTTAGTGTTGGCGTTAGTGCTCCAGCCTGTCTCTTCTGTCAGCGCTCTCAGCGGCACCGTCCGCGACCAAGACGGGTCGCCCATAGCCGGCGCCCAAGTGACGCTCATCAGCGGGGCAGGGTATCTAGACAAAACCGTCTCGGCCTCGGATGGCGTCTTCAACATCGACGTCGAGTACGAGAGCGGTAACTTGATCGTCTTCCACGACGACCCTGAAACGCCCGGCGTCGACCACCTCCCATATCTGAAAGAGGGCGTGGAGGGCGAGGCTGAGCTTGACATAACCCTCCTTCCAGCCTGCTCCATCGTCATCGAGGGCAGCCTCCTCTACATCGACACGGAGAACCTCGCCCTCCACGCACAGTACAATGTAATCGACGCAGAAAACGAGACGCTCACGCCTTCAGGCATCCCACTCATATATGGCTCCTCAAACGGGATGAGCATATTTGAACTGCCTAAAGGGCACCTCGCCGCTCCCTCCGGAGCCGTCGTGAAAGTGGCGGTGAACAGCACGTTCCTGCTGGGCTCAAAAGTGATCTCCAGAGGCTTCACGACGAGAGAGACACTGACCGCGCCTAAGGGAGGGACGGTGGTACTCGACATACGGGAGTACAGCCTTCCCATGAACTTCAGGATTGCCTCGGAAGCCGAGATCGCTCTAGATGAGAGGCTCGACGAGATGAACGGGTATGGGTTCTACCTCACCAAACAGGAGGGCGCCTACGGCACCGCGTCGAGGCAGGTCTCTGAGGCGAGGAAACTTTACATTGAAGGTCAGTACACCGAGAGCTTCGACTCCCTGAAGAAGGGCTACATAACCCTGGACCACACTCTGGCAGAGCTTAACAGCATGTACAGGGACGCCGGCCTATCCGTTTACATACTGATCACCTTCCTAGCAGCCGCGTCACTCGTGACCGGCTACTTGCTGGCCGACGGGATGAAGCGGCTCGCCGTAGACGCAATACTATCAGTGGGAAGCGTGGCTACGTTGTACCTGTTCTACCCGGGGTCAAGGATTATAGCTTTGAGGGACTTCGCTTTTGTATGCGTCGCGGCGATAATGGCGCTTTCTTTACTCGGCAATGTATTCCCGAGGTTTTTCAGCGTCGGCTCAGGCGGCAGGGTCCACACAAGGAACCTGATCATACCGATATTCAGCATAGCCAAGCGCAGCCTCCGCCGCCGGAGGCTGAGGTTCATCCTCACACTGGTATCCATCTCGCTCCTGGTCATGAGCTTCGTCGCGCTCACAAGCTTCTCTGAGGGGTACGGCCTCATCAAGGACACGTACTCGAAGAAGGGTGAGTGGGAGGGGGTCTCCATACGGGAGGGATCGTGGAGCCGGAGCGAGCCGACATTCATACTCCTCAGCGAGGCGGAGAGGGACTGGTTAACCTCCAATCCGGAGGTGGAGTACCTTTCCGCGAAAGCCGAGAACGACCCCCAGCGTAGGCCTTACATCTGGGTCCTGGGTGAGCCGGTGATGGGCGTCGTCGGCGTTGACTCGCATGAGGTCGACGCAGTGAACCTGGGGGGAATACTCCTCCAAGGCGGCCTCCCTGACGTGAACGGCGTACTGGTCCCCAGCGGCATAGCAGACCAGCATGGCTTGGGCATAGGAGACGTGATCACCGTCTCCAGCCACGAGCTTGAGGTGCAGGGGATATTCAGCGAAGACGCGTTGAACGGCCTGAAAGATCTGGATGGCACTGGCTATGCCCCCGATAAGTGGGTGAACACGAACCCAGAGGGTGAGGTGCCTAACTGGGTGATAGAGGACTGCGATGGCTCGGAGGTGGTGATCATGAACACCGAGACCGCCGCCGAGCTGGCGATGGCGGGGATCCAGAGGATAGCGATGGGGATTCGAGGAGAGGTGGACGCCGAGGGCTTAGCTGAGAGGCTCGCGCTGGAGAGAGGGTACAGGGCGTACGCGTCTACGCCTGACTCCTACGTCACGTTCAGGCTCGGCAACTACTTCGAGGGCCGCGGCCTCTCCCTCATCATACCCTGGGCCATCGTCGTCCTCAACGTCGTGATCACCATGCTCAACAGCCTCTACGAGAGACGGGGCGAGATAGAGATACTCTCCTCCGTGGGGCTGAACCCGGCGCAGGTGTCGGCCATCTTCGTGGCTGAGGCGTCCATCACGGGCTTCATGGCGGGTGGGCTGGGGTACCTCGTGGGCCTCGGCCTCTACAGGGGCATGACCTACCTGAACATCGGCCTCCAGGTTCACCAGAAGGTCTCGGCCGTTTGGAGCGTCGCGAGCATAACGCTAGCCGTCTCCGCGGTCCTCGCCGGCGCGTACGCGGCTCTCCGCAACTCGGTGGCCATCACCCCGAGCCTGATGAGGAGATGGAAGATAGACAGAGACTCCGGCGGCTTTCAGGAGCCCTACCGGATCGTGATCCCGTTGAAGCTTGAAGCCGAGGAGATAGACCCTTACATAGAGTTCATGCACATGAAGCTGAAGGGATTGGAGGGTCACCCGACGCAGGTGACGTCGTCCATAAAGGTGGAAGGGGCAGGCGAGGGGAAGAGGATACGTTTCATATACAAGTCAGCCCAGCCAACGACTGGCAACTTCTACACTAGGAACGAGCTCAGGATAACGATGTTGCCTAGCGGGGAGTACGGGGCGACCCTCGAGTCCCTCGGCGACCCTAACTGGGTTCACGTGGCGGGTTCCCTGGTAAGAGGCATGACGATGGAGTACAGCACCGAGGACCGGGTTTAGCCGCGCTCCACCCTCTCGACCACCCCGTCCCTCATCCAGACGATGCGGTCGCTGGCCTTGATCATCTTCAGGTCGTGGGTGGCGGCCACCAGGGTGAGTCCCCTCATCTTGTTTAGGCCGTGAAGGAGGTCGATGATCTCCATTCCCGTGTTCAGGTCGAGGTTGCCCGTCGGCTCGTCTGCCAGGATTATCGCGGGGTCGTTGGCCAGCGCCCTCGCTATGGCGACGCGCTGCTGCTGTCCCGCGGATAGCTCCGTGGGGCGGTGGTGCAGCCTCTCGCTCAGCCCCACCTGGTCCAGCAGCTTCTCCGCCTTCTTCAGGCCCTCGTCGTGGGGAGTGCCCGCGAACACGGTGGGCAAGGACACGTTCTCCAGCGCCGTCAAGACCTGTATCAGGTTGAAGTTCTGGAAGATGTACCCGATCTTCCTGCACCTGAGCCAGGCGAGCTCGTAGGCGTCAAGCTGGCTGATGTCAACGCCGTCGATGAAGACGCTGCCCTTCGTTGGCTTGTCGAGGCCCCCAACGAGGTTGAAGAGGGTGGTCTTTCCGCTGCCGCTGGGTCCGACTATTGACACGTACTCGCCTCGCTTTATCTCCAGGTCGACGCCGTCGAGGGCCTTCACCATCTCGGCGCCCATCTTGTAGTATCTCTGCAGGTCTCTTAGCTCTATCACGTTCTCATAGCTCATATCTCAAAGCCTCCACCGGGTTAAGCTTAGATGCCCTCCACGCCGGGTAGAGTGTTGCCACCATGCTGAGGGCTGTGGCGAGGGAGACGGACCCCACGAATATGGTCAGCAGGCTGACCCTGGGGGCGTACAGCACGATGTCGAAGCCCGCGGCGAAACCGGTTATGACTATCGCGGAGGCCAAGCCGAGGGAGAAGCCTATGAGCCCACCCACCAGACCCTGGTAGAAGCTCTCCACCAGGAACAGCAGCACGATGTGCCTGTCGAGGGCGCCGAGGCACTTCATGGTGCCTATCTCCCTGTACCGCTCGTAGACTGCTATCAGCATGGCGTTGGTGATCCCCACGATGGAGACCACGAGGGCGACGGCGACGAGCCAGTACTGGTACGACTCGACGGCGACCTGGCCTCCCCCCAGCCTGGCGCTGGTTGAGTACAGGAGGTCGGATATCACCATGGTGGTGTAGAAGCTAAGGCCTAGGGCTATGGAAGCGATGTTGATGAGGGACCTGTCGAGCCTACGCCTTATGTACCCGCGGCCGAGCCTCACGGCGTCCATCAGCGTGAAGTGTATCCGCCCCTTGGGCTCCTCGTTCATCTCATACCCATTGATCGCTCATGGAATAAAAACTCTGCATCTTCAATGAGTTTATTACGGCAGCGAGGAACCCCTAGGTGTATGGAAAAGCTGGGCGGCCTCGTCGAGATAGTCAGGCCTGTGAACTCCGTGATGCTGGGGCTGGCAATAATCGTCGGCGCAGCCGTGACGGGCGGTGCCTCGATACTGGGGTCGCCCCTCACGCTCCTCCTCTCCTTCGTCACGGGGTTCTGCATGACGGGGGCGGCCATGGCGTTCAACGACTACTACGACAGGGAGATCGACGCGGTCAACGAGCCGGGGAGGCCCATACCCAGCGGCAGGGTGGCCCCGGGCGAGGCGGTTGCTCTCTCCGCCGCCCTGAGCGCCGTCGGACTCGGGGCCAGCTACATGATCTCGTTGAACACCACGCTGGTGGCGGCGTTCAGCTGGGTCGTAATGATGCTCTACTCGGCTTGGGGCAAACGGACGGGGTTCCCCGGGAACCTGATGGTCAGCGCGTGCATAAGCCTCCCGTTCATATATGGGGGTTTTATCACCGGCTCCGTGTCTCCCAGCCTGTACTTCAGCCTCATGGCGTTCCTAAGCAACACTGGTAGGGAGGTCACCAAAGGCATCGTAGACGTGGAGGGGGACAGGGGCGCGGGCGTCAACACCGTCGCAGTCTCGAAGGGATCGAGGGCGGCGGGCGTCGTCGCGTCGGCGTTCTACGTGGCGGCTGCCGTCTCGTCTATAATACCTTACGCCCTGAGGCTTGTCTCAGCCTGGTACCTGCCTTTCGTGGCTGTGACGGACCTGGGGCTTCTCTACAGCGCATACAGTCTAACCAAGGAACCGACCCGTGAGAACAGTAGGACAGTGAAGAACAGGGTCCTATACCTCATGCTGGTTGGCTTGGCGGGTTTCGCCGCGGGCAGCCTGCTGTGAGGCCCTATATGATAATCGAATCGAGGAGTATGTGTCGAAGACGGGTTTACCTTGACGAGAGGGCTACCCGCTCGACTTCATGCTTCCGACGGATCGCGAAGTTGTTGCCGTCGTTGTTGGCGGCGCCTATGAGCTGATCCGCGACGATCTCCTCAAGGGTCTTGCGGTTTCCGAAGGTCTGCTCCTTTATGCCGCGCACGATGAAACGAAGGGCGATGTCGATGCGTCTCTGGGGGCTTATGTCCACGGCGAGCCTGTACACGACGCCTCCGTACCCGATGTTGAGCCTGCTCTTCCTGAACCTGCGTGCCTCGTGCCTGCCGCCGCTGTGGGGAAGCCACACCGGCTCCAGGTTCAGGTAGCGCTTCAGGCCGATGTCGCGGACGTCGATGCCGTCGAAGCTCCACTCGCCGAAGAGCTTTATCCCCTCGTCCTGCACCTGTGCTTCGTCTTCGCTCATTTTACCACTTCGTGAGTGCAGTGACTTTGAAAGGGCTACCTAAATAAAAGCATTGCCAACACCGGGCAGACCTTAAATCGTGGTGACAAAGCATGATAGCCATCATGTGGCTCAAGGGTTACACGGCCTCCTATTACCTGTTATGCGTCGTCGCCTTCCTCTCGATGCTCAGCATCATGGTGACGAACCCCATTCTTTCGCTGTTCGCCGAGGATATAGGGGCCACCGGCGTCTGGATAGGGTACGCCGTCTCAGGCTACTGGATCAGCAGGGTTGTGCTAGAGATACCGAGCGGCTACGTCTCATCGAAGTTCGGCTACTACAAGCCCATGGTCTTCGGGCTCGCACTGACCGTGATGGGGAACATCATGCTGGTCTTCGTGAACGACCCCGTACACCTCGTCTTAGTCAGGGCGGTGAACGGCTTCGGGGCGCCTTTCTTCTTCGCGGTCTCCATGACCTTCATCGTTAACCTGTATGGAGCCGAGAAACGCGGCACGGCGA